>CAMDGP010000029.1 GCA_945897765.1 Chitinophaga pinensis | reverse complement strand
CCTAAAACCAACTTTGATTTATGAATAAAACTATGTTTACCAGACTTTGGAATAAATAAAGAGGTGTTGTAACTTTCGTAAAATCCATTTCCATTACCAAGCGGTAAAGTCGCTCTTGAAACCTTCTTTTTGAAAGCAAGTGCTGTGGAAGCACCAATTAAAAGTTCTGTTTTAGAATAGCGTGATAAACGTTCTTGCATTAATTGATAGAACTTAAAATACTTTAAGTCTGGCTCAAAAAATCCTTGCGAAATGGCTGTTTCTGGACCAATCAATAAATCAGTATTCTTCGTCAGTTTCTTATCGGCAAGATCAAAAAATTTATTTAGTTGAGCTTCTACCGTTGAATTTGGGCTAAATTTCTCATTGTAAGGATCAATATTTGGTTGCACTAAAACAACTTCAAGTGTTTTTCCTTTCAAGTAAGGACTTTGTAACATCCAATACGAGTAAGCGATTGGAAGAAGCAAAATCAAAGTTGCTAAAACAAAGAAATTACGTTTTACTTTTTTATTTTCGGCTTGTTCTAATTGTTTTTTAAGTCCTAGAAATAGTAATAAATTCACAACTAAAACCCAAAGTGTTCCACCCAAAACGCCAACATATTCATACCATTGAATCCAATTCGTTCGAATGGAAAAAGCATCTCCAAAAGCTAGCCACGGCCAAGAAAGTTCCCAATTAAAATGAGCATATTCAAAAGCAGTCCAAATCACTAAAAGCGAAATATAACCTTCTTTTCTTCCGATGTGTTTCTTAGCAAAATGAAAACTTTGAAAAGCCAAAGCCATCAGTAAAGAATTAAATACAAAAGCAAGCACTCCGCCAACTTCTGTAGAATTCCAAATCCAAAAAGTTGTTCCTAAATTGTAAATGAAAAAGGTAATATACGCCTGTAAAAAAACATTCGCCGATGAACGATTTTGCGTTGAAATACTATCTTCCACAAAAAGCAATGGAATCAGAGCCACAAAAATTAGTGGAGTGATACTTCCTGTAAATGGAAAACAAATTACTAGAAGTAAACCACTGAGAATTGAAAGGAAGTAACGTTGCTGTCGTTTTATTATCATCGTAAAAATTTCCTCGTAAAAATAGTGAGGATTTTTGAGGCTTGATTCTTAATTTTTGATTGATCGGAAACTCTGCCGATAATTTAGTTTAAAACTATAAATTATAGCTTACGAATTAGATTGACACGTTTTGACGATTGCCGTTAAAATTCGAATCAATCTTAGATTTTCTTCTTTTAGTTGTGATAACGGAAATTCGCTAAAACTACTAGCTTCAATTAACTCAAGCCAATAATAACATTCCCTTGCTTCTTTTGATGCAATTCCCATTTTTGCTGCAAAATCTTTTCTAGAATAACCAGCAGAAGCTTCTTTAACATTTGCACCGATACTTGTGGCACTTCTAAAAAACTGCTTGGATAGAATGAATTCATGTTTTGCTAACAAATCTTTATATAATGGAATTGATTTTAAAGCAAAATCAAAGGATTTTTGTTGTATTAAATTATCTTTCATATTGATGTTTTCTATTAATTTAATGAAATAGATCATTTAAACCAAGTTTTCAAATCAAAAATCCAACATCCAACATCAAAAATCAATAATTACAAAAAAGGCCAACAATTTCTTGTCAGCCTTCTCAAAAGATAAATCTTTTAAATGTTATGCGTTCGCAGTTTCAATTGCTACAACTGAAACGAAAGAACGGTTGTCTTTTTTCTTGCGAAATTCAACTAAACCATCAGTTAAAGCAAATAAAGTATGGTCTTTACCAATACCTACATTTGCTCCCGGGTGATGTTGAGTTCCACGTTGACGAACAATAATGTTTCCTGCAATTGCAGCTTGTCCACCGAAAATTTTCACACCTAAGCGTTTGCTATGTGACTCACGACCGTTTTTCGAACTACCGACTCCTTTTTTGTGTGCCATCGTTTAAAATTTTATTCCGTAATCGGAAGGTTAATTATGCTTTAATATCTGTAATTGTAATCGCCGTAAATTGCTGACGGTGACCATTTCTCTTTTTGTAACCTTTTCTACGTTTCTTTTTGAAAACGATAACCTTGTCACCTTTAACATGGTCGATTACTTCTGCGGTGATTTTTGCACCGTCTATAGCTGGGGCGCCAATAGTGATTTTTCCATCGTTGTCTACCAATAACACACGGTCAAATTCGATTTTTGAACCTGCGTCAGAAGCTAAACGATGTACAAAAATCTTTTGGTCTTTTTGCACTTTAAATTGCTGCCCTGCTATCTCTACAATTGCGTACATAATAGCTTGTTTTTAAATATTAATTTCTAAAATTAGGAGGGCAAAGATAGGATTTTATTCGTTAAGGACAAATTATTCACAAAGTTTTCTTCGTATTTATTATAAGGTGACCATAATTTGCTGTAATTACGCCCAATAAAACGACAAACATCGAAGCAATTTGCCCCCAACTTAAACTCTCTTTGAAGAAGAAGCCGATGATAACAGCGACAACTGGAATAAAATAGGTAACACTACTTGCGAATAGCGCGGAAGACATGCTTAAAATCCCATTAAACAAGAAAACTGCCATCGCCGTCCCGAAAATTGCTAGGATAGAAATGTAACCTAACCCTTCTAAAGCGTGATCATTTTTTAAAATCACAGCTGGTGTTCCAAAAATGAAAAATGCAATAAGCGCAGGAAGGAAAACCATGAGGAAAGCTAAGGAAGTAATGTCCACAGAGGAATAATGTTGCAATTTATTTTTGATTGTGGTTAAGCTTACACCATAGAAAAAGGTAGCCAGAACGATTGCCAACACATGAAAAATACTCGCGTTTAACGAAACAGATTTTCCAGCATTTATTAAGAGAATTATTCCAATTGTGCCAATGATTGTTCCGCCCACTTGAAATGAGGTAATTCGTTGTTTGTAAATCACAAATCCGATAATTATGGTAAAGATCGGTGTAAAACTATTTAACATCCCAGCAAAACCAGAAGAAATTCCAGTTTCAGCATAGGTAAATAAAAACGCTGGTAAAAAGTTTCCACAAAATCCCACTATCGAAAAAAAGATTAAATCTTTTCGTGCCTTTAATTTCCGAACCGCTCGAATTGAAAAAGGTAATAAAACTCCTGAAGCAATCAACATGCGCAAGGCGCCAACTTGGGTAGAAGAAAAAATATCCGCACCATCAACGGTAAACATTCCTTTTTTCATCAAGATGAAGGAGCTACCCCAAATACAAGCAAGTGTAATTAAAAGCATCCAGCTTTTGGTAGTGTTTGACATGGTTGTAAAGTTAGTTAAAAACTCATAACTGATCCGCCGCGGCGGACTGAAAGTTAAAGGATAAAAGTGAAAAGTAAGATTCAGTTTCCCCCTTAACGAAGTGGTGAAGGGGTTCGCCTCGGCGAATAAGGGGGATGATATAAAACAAACAAAAATCAAACAATGGACTGAGTTTAATCAAAAACTGCTGACTTCGAGAGCCTCAGTCTGCAGTTAAATTGTGGACAGAGGTTCTCGAAGTTCACAATTCTTACCACTTTCTCCCACTTTTGTGAAAAACTTTTATTTTATTAGTATCTATCGAGTTTTTATTACTCAAAAAGAAACCTTTTTAATTTCTTATCGTTACAAGTTATTAACAATTTAAAGTTTGGTGGTAAAAAGTGGTAAAATACCATTAATTTTACCCATTACAACGCTATGGCAGGATTAGTAGGAGAATTTGAGGTTAAACTGGATGAAAAAGGCCGGTTTTTATTTCCTTCCGGATTACGGAAGCAGCTTTCTCCTGCGGCTCAGAAAGATTTTATGTTGAATAAAGGTTTTGAGGATTGTTTGACGCTTTACCCATTAACAGAATGGGAAAAATTGAGCGCGAAACTTTCTAAATTAAATTTATTCATCGAAAGAAATCGCTTGTTCTACCGCATGTTTCATCAAGGTGCAAAACAAATCACTTTGGACAATGCAGGTAGGGTTTTGGTTCCTTCTACTCACGTGGAAAGAGTCGGCCTTAAACAAGAGGTAATGTTGATTGCTTACAACGATCGCATTGAAATCTGGGATAAGTCCAAATACTTCGAGATGATCGAAGCGAACATGGCAAATTTCGCTGAGTTAGCGAATGAAGTAATGGGTGACTTAAACAATGGAGAATAATTTAGAATACCACGTTCCTGTACTATTAAATGAATGTATTGAAGGTTTAGCCATCAAGCCAAATGGGGTTTATGTGGACGTAACTTTTGGTGGCGGTGGTCATTCTAAAGTAATGCTTGAACAGCTTAATTCAGAAGGAAAATTAATTGCTTTTGATCAAGATGCTGACGCGAATAAAAACCGTCTAGATGCTCCAAATTTCTACTTCGTAGCTTCCAATTTCGCTTTCTTAAAAAATCATTTGAAGCTTTTGAAAATTGATAAAATCGATGGTTTATTAGCTGATTTAGGGGTTTCTTCCCATCAATTTGATGCAGCAGAAAGAGGTTTCACCATTCGTGAAGACGCTCCTTTAGATATGCGTATGAATCAATTCTTGGATCGTTCTGCTTATCACGTAGTCAATGAAGATTCAGAGGAACAATTGATTTCCATTTTTAGATATTATGGTGAGTTGACAAATGCTCGCGCACTTGCGCAAGAGTTGATACTTAAACGTTCTGACAAACCAATCAAAACGACCTTTGAATTAATGGAAGCTTTGAGAAGATTTGCTCCAAAATTCAAGGATCATAAGTTCTATGCTCAGGTTTTTCAAGCAATCCGTATTGAAGTTAACCAAGAATTGGAAGTATTAAAACAAATGCTCGAGCAAGCAACAGAAGTTTTATCCCCTGGTGGACGTTTAGTCGTGATGTCTTACCATTCTTTAGAAGATAGATTGGTGAAAAACTTCATGAAACGTGGATCATTTGATGGTGAAATTGAAAAAGATTTCTTTGGTAATGTTCAAAAACCATTGACGGAAATTATTCGCCATCCGATTGCACCAAACGAAAAAGAAATTAGAAGAAATACACGCGCTCGTAGTGCCAAATTAAGAATTGCAGAGAAAAATGGCTGAGAACGAATTTGACACTTATAAAGATGATGAAAAAACAGGAACGCAGTCGGAAACTAAGACTAGTTCCAAAAAAAGCATGGGTAAAAAAACCAATGCTTTCATGCAAATATTAAACGGAGAATTTCTAACTAAAGAATTCTTCTTGAATAACTTAAACTACATTTTTTTCATTATGGCGCTGTTGTTAGTTATCGTTTCAAAAGGTTACTATGGAAAGCAGTTGATTGACGATACGAATAAAACACAACGAGAATTAGATCAAAAAGCAGCGGAATACATCGAAGCAAAATCACGCTTAGAATTTGTAACAAGAAGATACAAATTGGTGGAAAAATTAAAATCAAGGGATTTGCAAGAATCTCAAAACACTAAAAAAGTAATACGATTAAAAAAAACAGATGAGTAAGGATAAAAATTTTCTTTATTATAGGGCTTATGCTGTTTATATTGGGTTTGTACTCATCATGCTTTTGGTATTGTATCAAACTGCTTCTCTGCAATGGCAAGGACGCTCAAGCTTGTTTGAAGAATCCGACGAAGTAATTCCTGTACGTATCGTAAAACGCTATCCTAGAATGGGTGAAATTTTGGACGAAAATATGGTTCCATTGGTTTCTTCCGTGACTTTCTACGACATCCACATGGATCCAACAGTTGTGAAACAAGAGATTTTTGATGAAAAAGTATCTGAACTTGCTGCTGGTTTGAGTAGAATTTACCCAGAAAAAACGGCTCGAGAATATGAAAATCAAATTCGAAGCGCTAGAGCAAATGGCTCGAGGTATTTATCGATTAAAAACAAAGTAACCAACGAACAAAGGAAACGATTGAGAACTTTACCCATCTTCGAATTGGGAAGAATGAAAGGAGGAATAATCGACACAGACGAAACCATTTTGAGAAAAAAACCAAATGGTGCATTGTTAGATCGTACTCTTGGTTATTACAAAAGTAAAGAAGAAGCTGGAGAAGAATTAAAAGTTGGAATCGAAGGGGCTTTTATCAATTATTTACGTGGTGTTGAAGGCGAAGAAATTGAGCAAAAATTCTCAACAGGTTGGAAAAAAATTGGACAAATTGTAAAAGAAGCTGTAGAAGGTGCAGACATCATTACCAGTTTTGATAAAGACATTCAAGAAGTGGCTCATTCTGAATTAGAGCGACAACTCCGCGACATGGATGCGGACCATGGATGTGTGATTGTTATGGATGTAAAAACAGGATTTGTTAAAGCAATGGTAAATCTAGGAAAACTTAAAGATGGTAGTTACGCTGAATTTTATAATTATGCTATTGGTGAACTTTCAACTCCAGGATCAACTTTCAAACTTGCTTCAATAATGGCGGGTTTAGAGGATGAGAAATACAAAATCACGGATAAAGTTAAGGCTTACGGGTCTTACAATTTTGCTGCTGGAAAAGTTATGAAAGATTCCAACAAAGGTATTGGTTACGGTGAAATTACAATCCAACAAGCATTTGAAAAATCATCGAACGTAATTGCTCAAATTACAAACAAAGCCTACAGAAGTGAACCTGAACAATTCATAAAAAGATTAGAGCAATTTGGATTAACAGAAAAACTTGGGGTTGATATCGATGGTGAAAAAAAACCAATCATTCCAAGACCAGGAGCAAAAATTTGGTCTGCTCTTTCCATTCCTTGGATGTCAATTGGATATGAACTTGAAATTACACCGATTCAAACTTTGTCTTTCTACAATGCTGTTGCAAATAAAGGAACACTCGTTCGACCTCAGTTTGTGAAAGAAATTCGCCGTTCAGGACAAGTAATTAAAAAATTCAATCCAATAATCATAAACAATAAAATTTGTTCTGATCAAACTTTAAAAGATGTTCAACGCTGTTTGGAAGGTGTTATGAAAGATGGAACTGGAAAAGATCTAAAAGGTGTCGAATTTGAAATAGCTGGAAAAACAGGAACAGCAAAATTAAGAGGCGACAAAGGAATATTTGAAGAAGAAAAAAAGAGCTCCTATCAAGCTTCATTCGTTGGTTATTTTCCAACAGATAAGCCAATGTACTCGTGTATTGTAGTGATTTCAAAACCACGAAAAGAATACTATGGCGCTCGTGTTTCAGGAACTGTTTTCGCAGCTATTGCTAATAAAGTATACGCTTCAACATTGAAATACCACAAAGCAATCAATGAAACAACCCCTTTGAGCTACAATTTACCAAAGGTTAAAAGCGGAAACAAAAGAGATATTACAGCCTTATTGAAAATGCTTAAAGTGAACTATCAATTGAACTACGAAGGAGAATGGTTGACTGCCGACACTTTGGCTAAAAAAGTACAATTAGACAAAAAGAAAATTGATAAAAACCTTGTTCCCAACGTAATTGGAATGACTGCCAAAGATGCTGTTTACGTACTTGAAAATCGTGGTTTGATTGTGAAACTTGTCGGTTTTGGAAAAGTAAACAACCAATCACTTAACGCTGGAATTCCGTTCGCAAAAGGACAATTGATAAAAATAGACTTGAAACAATGAGTTTGCTGTTAGATCTTCTTACAACTGTAAAATACAACTTGTCGCAAGGAAACTTGGAACAAGAAGTGAATGAATTGGTGTTTGATTCAAGAAAAGCATCAGCTGAATCGGTGTTTTTTGCAATCGTTGGAAGTTCGAATAATGGTCACGATTACCTTCAATCCGTTTATGAAAATGGTTGTCGCGTTTTTGTGGTGCAAGATACTGCGAATATACCAGAAGATGCAACAATCATTCAAGTTGAAAACACATCGGAAGCACTAGGATTAATGTCTTGTGCCTTTTATGATAACCCTTCGCAAGATTTAAAATTAATTGGAATTACGGGTACAAATGGAAAAACAACAACCACTACACTACTTCATAATTTATTTACTGAATTAGGTTTCAAATGCGGTCTGATTTCAACGGTTATCAATAAAATTGGAACGGAAGAAATTCCTTCAACACACACAACGCCGGATCCGATTAATTTAAATGCGCTTTTAGCAAAAATGGTAGCAGAAGGATGCACGTATTGTTTTATGGAAGTTAGCTCTCACGCCGTTCATCAACACAGAATTAAAGGTTTGGAATTTTCTGGAGGCGCTTTCACTAATATCACACACGATCATTTAGATTATCACAAAACGTTTGCAGAATACATTCGCGTAAAGAAATCATTTTTCGATGGATTAGGGAAAGAAGCTTTTGCACTAGTCAATTCTGATGATAAAAACGGAATGGTAATGTTGCAAAACTCTTCCGCTAAGAAATACAGTTTCGCTTTAAAAACACCTGCTGATTTCAAAGGAAAAGTGATTGAGAATGAATTGACAGGTTTGATTATGACAATCAATAACACTGAGGTTTATTCCCGTTTGGTTGGTGACTTCAACGCTTACAATTTATTGGTCGTTTATGGCGTAAGTCAATTATTGGAAATGGATCAGATGGAAGTTTTGCGCATAATTAGCAACCTCGAATCGGTTGAAGGTCGTTTTCAATATGTGCGAAGTAACACTGGAATCACAGCAATCGTGGATTATGCACACACACCTGATGCATTAGAAAACGTACTTAAAACGATTACCGGAATTAGAAAAGGTGCACAAAAAATTGTATCTGTTGTCGGTTGCGGTGGCGATAGAGATAAAACTAAACGTCCGAAAATGGCACAAATCGCAGCTGAATTTAGCGACCAAATCATTCTGACTTCTGACAATCCACGAACGGAAAATCCTCAAACGATTTTAGAAGAAATGGAAGCAGGTTTAGATGTTGATCAACAAACAAAAGCAATTACTATTCAAGACAGAAAGCAGGCAATTAAAACAGCAATTTCATTGGCTAATGCAGGTGACATTATACTAATTGCGGGAAAAGGACACGAAAAATACCAAGATATAATGGGAATCAAACATGATTTTGATGACCTTAAAATAACTGAAGAATTATTTAACCAATTGAAAAAATAATGCTGTACTATTTATTTGATTACCTCAACAAATTAAATGTTCCCGGAGCTGGATTGTTTGATTTTATTTCCTTCAGAGCAGCAATGGCTTTAATAACTTCTTTGATTATATCTGTTGTTTTTGGGAGAAAAATCATCAATGCATTGCGTCGTCAACAAATTGGTGAAACAGTTCGCGACTTAGGTTTAGCTGGTCAAATCGAAAAATCTGGAACACCTACAATGGGTGGATTGATTATACTTTCTGCGATATTAATTCCAACTTTATTGTTCGCGAAATTGCATAACGTGTATGTCATAACCATGATAGTTTCAACAATTTGGCTGGGAGCAATTGGATTCTTAGACGATTACATCAAAGTTTTCAAAAAGAACAAAGAAGGCCTCAAGGGAAGATTTAAGGTGATTGGTCAGCTTGGTGTGGGAATAATCGTTGGAAGTATTCTATATTTTTCGGATGATGTGACCGTTCATAAGCGAGTTGATGCAGACTATAAATTACAAACTGACGAGGAATTTGTAACAGCTGCACACATTCAAAATGATGGTGAAACTTACAAATGGGTGAAGTCAGATGATATGACAACCACGATTCCGTTCATCAAAGGCAATGAATTCAATTACAATTGGTTAATTGGTGATTGGCACAAATCTTACGGCTGGCTATTATTTATTCCAATTGTGATTTTTATTGTAATAGCAGTTTCAAACGGCGCAAATATGACCGACGGTTTGGATGGATTAGCAACTGGAACATCTGCAATTATTGGTATTGCTTTAGCGGTACTTGCTTACGTTAGTTCGCACGCTAAATTCGCAGATTACTTAAACGTAATGTACATTCCAATGGCAGAAGAAATGGTAATATTTATTGCTGCTTTTGTCGGTGCTTGTGTTGGGTTTTTATGGTACAACTCATATCCTGCGCAAGTATTCATGGGCGACACAGGAAGTTTGGCACTTGGAGGAATTATTGCCGTTTTCGCGATTGCAATCCGTAAAGAATTATTGATTCCTGTGTTGTGTGGCGTTTTCTTAATTGAAAATTTATCAGTAATGATGCAAGTAGGATATTTCAAATTCACTAAAAAACGATTCGGAGAAGGAAGGCGAATATTCCTCATGGCTCCTTTGCATCACCACTATCAGAAAAAAGGGTTGCACGAAGCAAAAATCGTAGCACGCTTTTGGATTGTGGCAGTTTTATTAGCTGTAGTAACGATTGTAACCCTCAAATTACGCTAAAAAGTGGACGAAAAAGGGAAACATATCGTAATTCTTGGCGCTGGTGAAAGTGGTGTTGGTGCGGCGATTCTTGCTAAAAAGCAAGGGTGGAATGTGCTTGTGTCTGATGGTGGGAAAATTAAGGACTCGTTCAAAACAGAATTAATTCAGCGAGAAATTGAGTGGGAAGAAGGAAAACATACTATCGAAAGAGTTTTGGCAGCAGATTTAATCATCAAATCACCTGGAATTCCAGATAAAGTTGCACTGATTCAATCAATTAAAGAAAAAGGAATCAAAATTATTTCAGAAATCGAATTCGGAGGTTATTATTCCAAAGCTAAAACGATTTGCATAACAGGAAGTAACGGTAAAACAACCACCACAATGTTGACTTATCACATTTTGAAAAAAGCCGGTTGGAATGTTGGATTGGCTGGGAACGTTGGTCAAAGTTTTGCAAAACAAATCGCGGAAGAAAATTACGATTGGTACGTGTTGGAATTGAGTTCATTTCAATTGGATGATATGCACGATTTCCGAGCAAAAATTAGCATTTTGACAAATATCACGCCCGACCATTTAGACAGATACGAATACCAAATGCAAAAATATGTGGATTCTAAATTCAGAATTCTAAATAATCAACAACACGAAGATTGGTTCATTTACAATTTAGATGATCCCATCATTCAAGCCGAAATAAACAAAAGAAAACCCACAATGCAATTGGCTCCTTTTTCACTGAAAGAAGAAGTGGCAATTGGTGGATTTGCAAAAGAGAAACAACTAACAATAAACATAAAAGAACAATTAACTATGTCAATTTACGATTTAGCTTTGAAGGGTAAGCACAATACCCAAAATTCGCTTGCAGCAGGGATTGCGAGCCGCATCTTAGAAATTCGCTCTGAAGTAGTGCGCGAAAGTCTTGGTGATTTTGTAAACGTTGAACACCGCTTGGAATTTGTAGCGAAAGTGAATGGAATCGAATTCATCAACGACTCAAAAGCCACAAATATCAACTCAACTTGGTTTGCTTTAGAAAGCATGGAAAAACCAACAGTTTGGATTGTTGGTGGCGTTGACAAAGGAAATGACTATTCTGAATTAGAAGGATTGGTAAGCGAAAAAGTGAAAGCAATTATTTGCTTAGGAACTGACAATCAAAAAATTATTGCAGCTTTCAAATCAAGAGTTGAAACTATTGTTGAAGCAAAATCTGCAACTGAAGCTGTGGCTTACGGTTACCAATTAGCGAGAAAAGACGAAACAGTTTTACTTTCTCCAGCTTGTGCAAGTTTTGATTTATTTGAAAACTACGAAGACAGAGGAAATCAATTCAAACAAGCTGTAAGAGCACTTTAATTCTTATAACATGAGCGAAAAGGAAGTAGGTAAAATAAAAGAAATTGTAGAAAACAAATCGGATTTATCAATTTCTCGTACTGGAACATTAATGCCAAAAGGAAAGTTATTCGGCATGGATGCTTTCGTTTGGTTATATCCTGGTGTGGAAACATTGAGTTCAACAATACAATCTTTTCCTTTCGATGTGGTTTGGATTGGAAATGGAGGAGAAATGGAAGCTATTTTAGAGCAAAATCCTACATTGGAAACTAAAGTTTTAAAATACTTAATAATTGGAGAAACAACATTTAAAAATGATAAATGCTTGTTTTTCAATGATATTAATTTCGCTTTGAAATCAATAAAAGAAAATTCTAAAAAACCTGGAATTGTCCTTTTTACATCAACAGATTCCAACACAGAATATACAAATCGTCAAATAAATAACTTTTTAGAATTGGTGCAAATTCAATGAGAGAATATTTAAAATATCTGAAAGGCGATCCAACAATTTGGATTCTTACCCTTTTAATGATGGGTTTCTCATTAGTGACCGTGTATAGTTTTGTGCCTATACTTGTCAAAATTGAAGGAGGAACACCTTTCAGTTATTTATTCAAACATTTTATTTACGTTGTGTTGGCCTTTGTTGCTATGTATCTCGTACATCGTGTCAACCCAAAACACATTAGCCAGCTCACGAAATTCGGCTATTATTTAGCGATTGGCATGTTGCTTTTCACTTTGTTCTTTGGTGTAGAAGTCAATGGTGCAGGTCGTTGGATTCGAATTCCGTTTGTGAGCTTAACCTTTCAGTCATCGGATTTTGCGAAGCTCGCTTTACTGCTGTATGTTTCTAAATTATTGGTTCGCAAGAAAGATAAACTCGACAGCTGGAAAGAAGGCATTTTTCCAATTATGTTGCCGATTGTTGTTATTTGTGGCTTGATTGTAAAAGACAATTTTTCTACTGCTTTTATGTTGTTTGCGCTTTCTATGATTCTACTCTTCATCGGTAGAGTGCCTTTTTTGAAACTTGCAACCATGGGCATAGCGATTATTGGACTTGCCGGATTGGTACTTGTGATGCATTTAAGTTTACCTGAACTAAATATATTACCGCGTTACGACACTTGGAAAAATCGAATTACGAATCGAGCAACAAGTGACGAAAATAATCTCGAAAATGCGCAAGCAAACAATGCGAAATTGGCAATACATAATGGTCATTTCATAGGTCAAGGTGTTGGTGATGGAAAACTAAAAGAATACCTTCCTGAAGCTTATGCCGATTTTTATTACGCGAGTTTCGTTGAGGAATTTGGTCTTTTTTTTGCCAGTGTATTAGTTCTAACTTATTTGATTCTTATTTTTCGAATTATAAAGTTTGCACTCGCAACAGATGACTTATTCCAATCATTTACGAGTCTTGGAATTGGAATTCATTTGCTTTCTCAGGCAAGTATCAATATGTTAGTCTGTACAGGAGTTTTCCCTGTGACAGGTCAAAATATGCCTTTTTTGGCAATGGGAGGTTCAGCTTTAATCATGGCTTGTGTCTCTATCGGAATTATACAATCTTTCGCTTACCAACTACACAAAAAAAATAAAGAAGAATCAACTACCGAAGCGAAGGCAGAAAAATAAATAAATTACTATGATAGAACGAGTTGTAATTTCAGGTGGCGGAACAGGAGGACATATATTCCCTGCGATAGCAATTGCCGACGAAATTAAGAGAAGAAACCCGAAAGTCAAAATTTTGTTTGTTGGAGCGAGTGGAAAAATGGAGATGGAAAAAGTACCACAAGCAGGATATAATATTGAAGGTTTAAGCATCGCTGGGTTTCAACGTGACTTTTCACTATCGAATTTTTTGCTTCCATTTAAAATCATTAAAAGTTTATGGAGAGCAAGAAATCTATTGAATAAATTTCGACCTCAATTGGTTATTGGCGTTGGTGGTTACGCAAGTGGCCCAACTTTAAAAATGGCTAATTGGTTAAGGATTCCAACCTTAATTCAAGAGCAAAATTCATTTCCTGGAAAAACAAATAAAATACTTTCTAAAAAAGCTGAAAATATCTGTGTAGCCTATGAAAACATGGATCGCTTTTTTCCAAAAGATAAAATTGTATTAACGGGAAATCCTGTTCGTAAAGAATTCCACGATACAAAAGTTAGTAAAGAAGAGGCGCTTGCTTTTTACAAATTAGAAAATACTAAACCTGTGATTTTAGTAATTGGCGGAAGCCTTGGAGCAAAGACATTAAATCGTTCAATTGTGAAACACATTGACGCAATCAACGAAGCAAAAGTTCAAGTTTTATTGCAAACAGGTAAGCATTATTACG
>CAMDGP010000028.1 GCA_945897765.1 Chitinophaga pinensis | reverse complement strand
CTTTATCACTTCTAACCATTACTTGTTGCTTCTTTAGTTGTTTTTTCTCAGCATCCGTAAAATCTCTAGAAATACAAATAGTTTTAGATTTATTATCGTAAAAATCCTTAATTATATCACTTTCACCCTTGTAAATTGCTTTCACATTCGCTTTTGGAAAAAGACTTTCAAAGGTATAAATGCTAGTGTCGAAAAGTGGTTTAAAAGATTCTTCTACAAGGATTACAACTTCACCCCTTCCATGGGCATTTTTCTGGTAAGCTAATGGATTTTCATGATCTTCACACGAAACAAGTACTAGTAAACTAAAAAGTAATACTGATTTTAATAAAGTTGACATATTATTCTGATTTATTAGATTTAACATCCAGGTATAGTCGATAAGCTCTGTATGCCGAATAGGATACTAAAACAGCCTCAAGTGTTGTTCTTTTCCAACCATATAGCGTATCCATTAGGTCGGTAAATGCAAGATATCCAGCAAGTACCAAGGCCATTAAAATCATAAAAGCACTCAAAATATAAGTTATTGCATTTAATTTCATATGTGTTTAATTGTTTTTTTAATGGTCATATGGAATCGCCAATTAAATTCATCCTTGATTGTGACGAATCTCGTCATGGCTTATTTCATAACAAAATTTAAAAATCCCCGCAAGATAGTAATCTTTCGGGGATGAATGGTGTTGCTTTTTTTAAAGATTTAATTCAACGTTACATTTATAGGGATTGTGTACCATGCTCTAACAACTCGACCATTAATTCTTGCTGGCTTCCAATTTTGCATACGTTGAACGACTTTGATCGCTGCTTTATCACATTCGTTGCTTAAACTCTGGATTACAGAAACATTACTTACTTGACCATCCTTCTCAACAACAAACCTCAAGACAACTTTTCCTCCGGTTCCTTCCTCCAAAATAGAATTTGGAATCACAAAGTTTTCTTGAATAAACTTCATAATTCCAGGGTAACCACCAGGAAACACCGCTTCCTCATCAACTAAAAAGGTTGGTTCCTCGTTTGGGATTTCAATCGTTTCAGGAATTTTCTCAGTGTACGTTAGTGTGGTATCAAAGATTTCAGGATTACCAATTTGTGTTTTCTCACCTGCTTTTTCTGTTTCTAACTCTTTTTGTGTTGGCAAAGAATCTTCTACAAAATCGTTTTCTGCAATAGGTGGAATAAACTGTGTTGTATTAAACTTTGGTGTTGGTGGCGTCGGAGGAGTTGGCAGTGGAACAATTTCGTCCTTCTTAATTGGCGGAGTATGAATTGGAGTTATTGTTTCATCCGTAGGTAGCTTTTTGATATTGTCTTTATCATTTCTATTAACCAAATTGAAAGCTCCATAAACGGCACCTAAAGAAATAATTAAACCGAATAAGATAAACATCATGTTCCTATCATAGTTTTTCCTTAAAGTATAAGCACCATATTTTTTATTTCTATTCTCAAAAACAACTTCATTCCGAATTGTTGATGAAACTCTTTGCCAAGATCTTTCTGAAAAGAATTCATAAAGAGAAATTACTGTAACAAAGATAATAATACTGAAAATTACTGTCATATTATTTGTTTTAAAGGTTACATGCGAATTTTGAAACAGTCGGAAATCTAGTAGTTTTTACTATATGAAATAGTTCGGAAATGTTTCAAATGATTTTTGAAGGTGCCTTAAAATTCGTTTTTATCGAATCAAACAAGACTTTAATCAGATAGCTTACATGTTTAAAAAAAACAATTTGTAAGTGCATCTATTCTATGGTTTTAGAAAGGAACCACAAATAATAGACATCATATTCTAATAACGTGGATAATTTAAAAATAGTATGTAAAACTTTAAAAATAGTTCAAAAAAAAACCCGCAAGATATATTCTTTCGGGTTTTAACTTATTAATTTTTTATTTAATTCAATGTAAAGTTTATCGGGAGTGTACACCATTGTCTAACAGCACGACCGCCATTTTTTCCTGGTTTCCATTTCGGCATATCACGAACAACTTTTACGGCCGCTTTGTCGCATTCAGGACTTAATCCTTTAACAACAGAAACATTACTAACTTGTCCGTCTTTTTCAACAACGAATCGCAATGTAACACGACCTTGAGTTCCCATTTCAATTTCTGTTTCTGGATAAACTAAATGCGTTTGAATGTATTTCATCATTGAAGCATAACCTCCAAGATACTCTGCTTCTTCTTCAACGAACGTTTCGATGGGTTCAATTTTTTCTTCAACAACCTCTGGTTCTGGATCTCCGCCTACAACGGGTGGTTCAAAATTTTCATCATCTCCTTTTTGATCTTTATCACTAGCTTTTTTGTCATCCATATCATCCTGCGTTGGAATTGGATCTTCAACAGGGATATTAACTACCACTGGCGGCAAGAAAGCAACAGTTGTTTCCAGTGGTGGTGGTGGTTCTTGTGGTGGTGGTGGTGGTACATCCTCATCAATTGGTGGTGCCACAGCGGTAAACTGTGAAGTATCAACAGGTGGAGGTGGAACTTTCTCCTTAGGTATATTTTTATAAATTAAATAAGCACCCATTGCAACAGCAAACGTTAAAAACAGACCAAAAATAATTAGCATTAAGCGCTTATCATAGTCTCTACGTAGTACATAAGCACCATACTCTCTATTCCTGTTTTCAAAAACGATTTCATTTCGAACAGAAGAAGTCACTTGTTGCCAACGTCTAGCTGTAAAATAGTCGTATAAGGAAACTGCGGCAACCAGAAGGATAATACTGATAATGATTTCCATATTATTTGTTTTTAGAGTTTTGCTTTAATAATTCCAACTCACTAGAAAGAATATCAACTGGTGCAATAACACCAATTTCTGCAATCTTTAATTCGTCAATCAAATCGATGAAATTCTTGCAAGTTGCTTTATCATCGGTCTTAATCAAAACTTTTAAAGCTAATTTATTCTTTTTTAGTTCCGAAAGGAGATTTAAATAGGTAGAATCTTGGATTTGTTTCTTCTCAAGTTTACCATCTAATTTCTCTTTACCACTTAGAACGTAAGAATTACCGTCAGCTAACACTTTTCTTACACCTTTTGAACCAAAATCTGTTTCTATTAATTTAGTTGGGCCATTCGGTCCTGGTTTTGATTTCGAAAAATATTCACCTGTATAGTAGAAAATTTCATCTTCGGATAATAAAAACGTTATTGCGTTATTGATTCTTGGTGGCTTTAATGCTTTTAGTTCTTCTTCTGTTAATTTAGCAGGATATACTAAACTCATAACTTTTGGTTTACTAAAAGTTGAGGTAAGAACGAAAAATGTAAGCAACAAGAATGCCAAGTCAACCATTGGGGTCATGTCGACCTTCGTGGAGCTTTTCTTGGCTCTTTTTTTGCCTTTGCCGTGGTCACCGCCACCGCCTTCTGCAATTTCTGCCATGATTTTTTAAATTTTATTAAGGAGCTAACTCCGTTGTAGTTACGAAATTTAAGTTGTTCAACTTCAAGTCTCTAAAAACATTTATAACGTTTTGAGCATGTGCATAAACAGCCTCACCATCCACTCTAAGAATGAATTTGGGTTTGAAATCATTTACGTCTGGGGATTCACCTTTCAACTTAGCTTCTTGATATCCTGTTTCACCTGTATTTAGTGCTGCGATATTTCCATAAAAAATCCAATCTTTCAATTGATTATCCGTTGAATCCAAAGGAACCCCTTTTGTGTTTACTCTTGAACGGTCATCCGCAGGAAGGTCAATATATCCCGGAAGTTCTCTCATTGTACAACCAAAGCTTGACATAAAACTAAATTTCTCCAATTGTTCAGGAGTAAATTTAATACTATATTTCCCGCTCATGTTTTGTAGTAATTCTTTACGAGCTTCTGCATCTGACATATTAAAAAACACTCTACCTCCCTTATCTATAGTAACCATTATCACATTTTCAGGGATAATTTTATCACTGATACTTGAAGGAGTAGTTACTTGAATAGGTTCACTGGATCTAAATGATGCAGCTAACATAAAGAAAGTCACAAGCAAGAAAGCCAAGTCCACCATTGGTGTCATGTCAATCGACGGGGAACTTTTTGGTATTTTAATTTTTGGCATCTCTTTTTAGATTTTTTCTAAAGTATTGAACTATTTGTTTGATGCTGAAAAGTCTTGTACAATTGTAAAGCTAGCTTCATCAATACTGTAAGTCATTCCATCAATTTTAGTTGAGAAGAAGTTATACATGATGATTGCAATAGTTGAACCTGTAATACCAAAAGCAGTATTGATTAAGGCTTCAGAAATACCTGTTGCCAAAGCTGAAGTATCGGGAGAACCATGAGACATTGCAGCGAATGAACGAATCATCCCTAATACAGTTCCAATAAGTCCAATTAAAGTCGCAATTGAAGCACAAGTTGATAAAATAACTAAGTTTTTAGACATCATAGGAAGCTCTAATGAAGTTGCTTCTTCTAATTCTTTTTTCAAAGATTCGATTTTTTGTTCTTTATCCATAGATGCATCATTCACAACGTGCTCGTATTTAACTAAGCCGGCACGAACAACATTTGCCAAAGAACCTCTTTGTTTATCACATTCTGCAATAGCAGTAGAAATTTCTTTTGTCTCAAGGCAACCTTTAATTTTAGTTACAAAAGTGTCAATATTTCCTTTTCCTTTAGATCTTGAAAGTGTGAAGAAACGTTCTAAAGAGAAAATAATAATAATAAGGTTAATTGCCACCAAGATAGGTACGATAAATCCTCCTTTATAAATAACTCCCATAAGATTTCCTTCCATTGGTTCACCTGTAGGATCATTGTCTACAAAATTACCAGGGTTACCAAACACATACTTAAAAATCAAAACTCCTGAAATCAACGCAATCACGATGGCGATTGAAGCCATTAACGATGAAAATCCACTTGCTGTTTTTTGCTTTTTGCTCATAATACTAGATTTAATTATTCTTTTTTTAAGGTTTACGGCTCAAATATAATAAAAAAGTTTAAACTCCAATAGTGAGGAAAAGAATCTTTAAAAGGTTGTTTAATCTCGTTTTATTGCTAATTTTTTGTTTTTCAATAGCGTAACTATTAAACAATAACGTTGCTTTTTAATGCTTATTATTTTTTGAACGTGTTTTTTTATAAATCTGAATAGCAATCATTAAACTTAAGGCAACACCAAAGAATCCTAATGTTCCATAAACCCAATTAATGCTGTTTTTTAAAACTACTAAAAACACAATTGCTACTAAAAACAATGTCGCTAATTCATTCCATAATCGCAATTGATTTGATTTCCAAATGCAACTACCCTTAACAATATCGAACATTATTTTTTGACAATAAAAATGATAAGCTAACAGAAAAACTACAAAAGCTAGTTTAATATGCATCCATGGCATTTTGAGGTAAGCAGGATTAAGGAAAAGCATCCAAACACCAAAGATCACCGTCAAAACCATTGCTGGCGTTGTGATAATCCACCATAATTTCTTTTGCATGATAACCAACTGATCGACCAAAATAGATTTTTTTGGCTCTTCCATGTCTTTTGCTTCTTGTGCGTAAATAAACAAGCGTACTATATAAAAGAGGCCTGCGAACCAGCTAACCACAAAAATGATGTGAAGCGCTTGAATAACATTAATATCTATTTGCATGTGGCAAATTTATACTTTCTTTGCTTTTGAAAACGGAACTAACCTTATTCATTGTGAATTTTATGAAGCAAATAAATGTTAATAGTAAATTCTTTCATTTTTTATTCTGTCTTTTTACGGTTTCACAATTCGTTGCACAGAATAAACAATTATCTATTGAAGGAAGTTATCAAGGAAGAAATTTGTTTGTCCGCAACCCTCCACAATCTGACGGTTTTGGATTTTGTGTTTCAAAAGTGTTAGTGAATGGTGAAATTCTTCCAGCTTCCATTCAGAATTCAAATTTCGAAATCGATTTTTCATTGTTTGAAATTAAAAAAGGAGAGAAAGTGTTTGTTGTTCTCTCCCATTCAGAAGGTTGCGAACCTGAATTTATTAATGCGGAAGTTTTGCTGCCGAAAAGTACTTTTGAATGCGTTACTATTTCAGCAGAAAATAGTGGTTTAATCAATTGGCAAACAAATAACGAAAACGGTTCATTGGATTTTATAATCGAGCAATTCCGTTGGGGAAGGTGGGTTGAATCCGGACAAGTGAAAGGAAATGGTACAAATCAACTTAACAAATATACCTTTCAATTATCGCCGCATTCAGGCTTGAACAAAGTACGCATTTCTCAAATTGATAATACAGGTGAAAAACGTAGTTCGAAAGAAGTTTCCTTTCAATCGACCATTTCTAAAGTGAAAATGGCGCCAGCAAAAGTGACTGATTTTTTATACTTTAAAGCATCGGGCAAAAGTGTCAAGACAAAATTTGAAGTGTACGATGCATTTGGAAATTTGTTAAAATTAGGATACAACGAAAAAGTAGATTGCCAAAACTTGGTGAATGGAGTTTATTTTGTGAACTTCGATAATACCACTGAAAAAATAATAAAAATCGACCAATGATTAAAAAAATTGAACACCTAGGAATTGCAGTTAAAGATTTGAATGTATCGATTCCACTATACGAAAAACTATTTCAAACTCCTTGTTACAAAACTGAGGCTGTTGAATCAGAGGGTGTTAAAACTGCTTTTTTTCAAATTGGAGAATCGAAAATTGAACTTTTAGAAGCAAGTAATCCTGATTCGCCCATTGCAAAATTTTTAGAGAAAAGAGGTGCTGGTTTTCATCACGTGGCTTTTGAAGTTAGCGATATTGACGAAGAAATTGAACGCTTATCAAATGAAGGTTTTCAATTGATTCACACAAGTCCGAAAGACGGGGCTGATAATAAAAGAATAGCGTTTTTACACCCAAAATCAAGTGATGGACTTTTGGTGGAATTGTGCATGGAAAAGTAATTAAGATTCTTGATTTTTAATTTTGGATTCTTGATTGTAATTCAAAAAATGTTTTCATTTTTACAAAATCCTAATCAACCATCAAGAATTAATAATCAAAAATTACTTGACCATTTCATGTTTCTCTTAGTGTATAAAGCGTTCGCGCCAATAGAAGCAATCATAGAAATGTTGTTTCGTGCTCCAGCGTTCCAATTCCCAAATGAATTTTGAGTTCCATTTATAGCATAAAGTGATTTTAACTTCCAATAGCTGATTGTATCTTGTTGTGCGTGCACAGAATTATGTAACAAAAAAGCTACTAATAACAAGGTAAAAAATGTAGTTTTGTGCAACTATATTAATTTCAAATTGCAAAAATAATGTTCTCTAAAATTGTCTTTTCGACACTTGTTTGGTGTCTTTTAACATTCCAATTTTTCTCACAAACAACAAATTATTCTGAAAAGTCGAGCTGGGCTGTGCTTCCAGGCAACTACAGTAAAGAGTTATCAAGCTATTTAAAAGATTCATCTTTGCTTTCTAAAGTGGATGTTTTTTATGTTTATCCAACTGTATTTTTGGACAAATCAGATGAACGTTGGAACATCCCAGTGGAAGATGCAGAACAACGCAGAAAAATTATTGAAAATGCCGTACGATTTCAAGCGTCTGCTTGGGTGGAAGCTGGAAGAATGTATGCTCCTTTTTATCGCCAAGCCCACATTCGTTCTTATAGAAACATAGAAGCTGGCGGACGGGATGCTCTTTTAATTGCTTATTCAGATGTGAAGGCTGCTTTTCAATATTATTTAGATAATTATAATAATGGTCGACCAATAATTTTAGCCGGACACAGTCAAGGTTCAACACATTTAATGTTGTTATTGAAAGATTTTTTCGACAATAAACCACTTCAAAATCAATTAGTGGCTGCCTATTTACCAGGAATTGGCATTAAGAAAAATGAATATCAAAGCTTGAAATTGTTAACAGATTCTACCCAAACCGGAGGTTATGTGAGTTGGAACACGTTCAAAAAGAAACTAAGTAAAGAGAAATACGAAAATTGGTACAAAGGTTCTTCAGTTATAAATCCAGTAACTTGGGATTTATCTAAAACAGCGGATAGAAATCGCCACAAAGGATTTTTGTTCAACAACAACACCTTATATTCCAAATCATTCACAACGCATCTCATAGATGGCGCAATTTGGATTTCAACACCCCATTTTCCTTACCGTAGTATGGCTTGGACAATGGACGATTACCACATTGGTGATGTGAATCTTTTCTGGGAAGACGTGAGACATAACGCGAAATTGAGAGCTTCTCAATTTATAAAAGAGAAATAAATTTTAGTTCTTCATTTGCCAAGTTCTTAGCTTATCTTCAAAACAAACAACTATTTTTGCGCCATGACAAAAGTTGAAGCTTGGATTGATGCTATGCGCTTGCGAACTTTACCGCTTTCCGTTTCAGGAATTATTGCTGGTTCGGGAATGGCAGCCGTTTTAGAAAAATGGAATGCATCGATTTTTGGTTTAGCAATGTTAACAACGATTGGTTTTCAAGTACTTTCCAATTTAGCCAACGACCTCGGGGACGGGCAAAAAGGGACAGACAACAAAAACAGAGTTGGTCCCAAAAGAGCCATTCAGTCTGGAACTATTTCTATTCAAGAAATGAAAATCGGAATTGTTATCAGCACATTAATTTCACTTTCTTCAGCAGGACTTTTAATTTATGTTAGCGCTTCAAATTTAACCAAAGAATTATTGCTATTTTACACAGTGCTTGCACTTTTGTGCGTGCTTGCTGCGATTACTTATACAGTTGGAAAAAACGCCTACGGTTATAGAGGTTTAGGTGATTTAATGGTGTTTATTTTCTTCGGATTAGTTAGCGTTTTAGGTGTTTTTTCACTCTATGGTTTAACTTTTGAATGGCTAGTTTTATTCCCAGCATTAAGTATTGGGTTTTGGAGTGTGGCCGTATTAAACCTCAACAATCTGCGCGATCATGAAAATGATGCTTTGTCTGGAAAAACAACAATTGTTGTGAAAATGGGATTTCAAAATGGTAAAAACTATCATGTGTTTTTAATTCTTTGTGGAGTAGCAAGTTGGTTTTTTACGATTCTGATGTTTTCTTATTTAACCTACAATGTTTTCCTGACAATTGCTCTTTTGCCAGCTATTTCACTGTTGTTTCACCTGCAAAAAGTTTACCATACGCGTATACCTAAACAATTAGATCCAGAGTTGAAAAAAGTCGCCTTGCTAACATTTTTCGCTGCCTTACTATTCGCTGTGATTTTGAATTTACCCCTTCCAACAGTTGATTTTTAAAGAATTGAAAGAATTAAGTTTTAAATGGCTTTCATTAAAATTTTATGTGAAGCAAAAACATGTTTTCGAATTCTAGTTGTCTTTTTTATCACTTTAACTACTGTCTTTTCCAACTATATGCACTGTCCGTTCTTGAATAAAAAAGCAAATTAGAATAATTAAAAAGTTATCATTTACAAAACATTTATTTCCTTAAATTTGTACCACTAAAAACGGAAAAGGATGAAAATTTTGGTTTGTATCAGTAAGTCTCCAGACACGACCTCAAAAGTTGCTTTCACAGACGAAAACACGAAGTTTGACGAAAATGGAGTACAATACATTGTTAACCCTTACGATGAGTGGTATGCTCTTGTTCGAGCTTTGGAAATCAAAGAAGCAGGTGGTGGACAAGTAACAATAGTAACTGTTGGAGCAGCAACAGACGAAGCGGTTATTAGAAAAGCTTTAGCAATTGGTGCGGATGAAGCTGTGCGAATTGATGCAGACCCTAAAGACGCTTATTATACAGCAATGCAAATTGCAAACTATGCGAAAGCCAACGGTTTCGATTTAATTTTGACAGGTAAAGAAACAATCAATTACAACGGTTCACAAGTGGGTGGTATGATTGCAGAAGAACTGGATTTACCTTTCGTTTCTTTGGCAGAAAAATTATATGTAAATGGTTCAAGTTTAACATTAGAAAGAGAGATCGTAGGAGGTGTTCAAGTTGTTGAAGTAAACACTCCTGCTGTAATTTCTTGTGCAAAAGGAATGGCTGAGCAACGCATTCCAAACATGCGCGGTATCATGGCAGCCAGAACAAAACCTTTAACAGTTGTTGCACCAGTTGCTATCGAAGAATTGACAAGCTACGTGAATTACACAATGCCAAATGCTAAGTCAGCAGTGAAAATGATTAATCCTGAAAATATGGATGAATTAGTAGAATTGTTACACAACGAAGCAAAAGTTATTTAATAACCGACAAAAAGATTTCTCATGATATTAGTATACGTTAACTCAACAAATGGTCTTTCAAAATCAGCTTTGGAGACTGTTACTTATGGTAAAAAATTAAATGATTCAGTGACTGTTATCACCAATGGTGGAGCAAGTACTGACTTATTATCTTCTTTAGGAGAATATGGTGCATCTAGCGTTATAATTGATCGCTCAGTTGATGGTGAAGATGCGCAACAAATAACACGTTTAATCGCTTCAACGGCACAATCTATTGGTGCAAATACCGTTGTTTTTTCACATGATTTAATTGGAAAAGCAGTTGCACCAAGAGTTTCTGTTCGTTTGAAAGCAGGTTTAATTTCAGGAGCAATTTCGCTTCCAAATTCAGACGGAACAACAAAAGTGAATGTTTTCTCTGGTAAAGCAATGGGTAATGTAAAAGTGAATTCTTCAATAAGAATTATTTCATTATTACCAAATAGCATCCAGCCAGAAAAATCGGGTACTGCTTGTACTGTAGAAGAAACTTCTGGAAATGCTGGAAACGCAGCTATTAAAGTAATTTCAACTAAAAAGCCAGAAGGAGAAATTCCTTTGCCAGAAGCAGAATTAGTTGTTTCAGCAGGAAGAGGATTGAAAGGTCCTGAAAATTGGGGAATGATTGAAGAATTAGCAAATCTATTAGGTGCAGCAACAGCTTGTTCTCGTCCAGTAGCAGATATCGGTTGGAGACCTCATCACGAACACGTGGGTCAGACCGGTGTTGCAATTCGTCCGAATTTATACATTGCTGTTGGTATTTCAGGAGCAATCCAACATTTGGCAGGAGTTAACGGTTCAAAAGTGATTGTAGTTGTTAACACAGATTCAGAAGCTCCTTTTTTTAAGGCAGCAGATTACGGAGTCGTTGGTGATGCTTTTGAAGTAGTACCAAGATTAAATGAAGCAATTAAAAAATTCAAAGCAGCTCAACACTAACAGTTGATTACGAATTTCCTCTGAAGTACATGCAAAAAGTTAAATTAGATATTACAGGTATAGCGTACAGCCAGACTCAGTCTGGATCGTATGTTTTAACATTAGTTGAAGCAGCAGGGAAAAGAAAATTACCAATTGTTATTGGTGGTTTCGAAGCACAGGCCATAGCTGTAGAATTAGAAAAAATGGTTCCCAATCGACCATTGACCCATGATTTAATCAAAACGTTTTGTAAATCTTATGGTGTAAATGTCCGTGAAATATTAATTTATAAATTTCATGAAGGTGTCTTTTATTCTAAAATTATTTGTGAAAAAGACAATGCCATTACAGAAATAGATTCTCGTACTTCTGATGCAATAGCAGTTGGAGTTCGATTCAACGCACCAATTTTCACACTTTCCTCTATTTTGGAAGAGGTTGGAGGAACAGAAGATTTGGACTTAGATATTGACGATGAAGACGATTTAGACGAAGTGATTAATGAAATGGAAGCTATTTCGATGGAGGAACTAAATACAAAGTTGGCAGAAGCGTTAGAAAATGAAGATTATGAACTTGCCTCAAAACTCCGCGATGAAATCAATAAACGAAGCTAACTCAACGATTAAATTTCGGCTAACCATCATGAGCTTTCTCCAATTCTTTGTTTGGGGAGCTTGGTTGATTACAGTTGCAAATTACTGGTTTGAAACTAAACAATGGGATGCAGCTCAGTTCGGAGCAATTTTTAGTACGCTAGGTTTATCTTCTTTATTTATGCCCACACTAATGGGGATTCTCGCGGATAGATGGATTAATGCCGAAAAACTATTCGGAATTTTGCATTTACTTGGTGGATTAGTTCTTTTTTATCTTCCAGAAGTTCAATCTCCAGATTCTTTCTTTTGGTGGATTTTTCTTGCTATGATATTCTATATGCCAACAATTGCCTTGTCTAATGCAGTTGGATATACTGTTTTAAAAAATAATGGCTTCAATGTTATCAAAGACTTTCCTCCAATAAGAGTTTGGGGGACAATTGGTTTTATTGCTGCAATGTGGATTACAAATCTTACTGGAAATAAAGCTTTGTCAGGTCAATTTTATATTGCAGGTTCAGCAGCAATAGTTTTAGCTGTTTTTGCGTTTTTTTTCATTCCAAAATGTTTACCAAACAAAGAAATTACAGAAAGAAAAAGCTTAGTTGACACATTGGGATTAAAGGCATTCAAATTGTTTGCGAATTCTAAAATGGCAATGTTTTTTCTGTTCTCAATGTTTTTAGGGGCTGCATTGCAATTGACTAACATGTATGGTGATTTATATATTTCAGAATTTAAAAATGTGCCAGAATATGCCAATTTATGGGTTGTTGAACATTCAACAATAATTATGTCAATTTCTCAAATTTCTGAAACTGTATTTATCTTAGCTATTCCATTTTTTTTAAGAAAATTCGGAATTAAGAAAGTTATGTTAATTAGTATGTTTGCTTGGGTTTTACGTTTTGGTTTACTCGCCTACGGCAACCCCGCTGATGGATTATGGATGATAATACTTTCTTGTGTTGTTTATGGAATGGCTTTCGATTTCTTTAATGTTTCAGGATCTATTTTTGTTGAAACAACAACGGATTCAACAATTCGTTCTAGTGCGCAAGGTCTCTTTATGATGATGACAAATGGTTTTGGTGCAATTTTAGGAAGTTATTCAAGTGGTTTATTAATCAAAAACTATTTTACACTTGAAAATGGAACAAATGATTGGTTTAATATTTGGTTAACTTTTTCAATTTATTCTTTAATTATTGCAATTTTATTTGGTTTACTTTTTAAACATAAGCACCAAGAAATTGATGTCAATGCTATAAACCATTAAAAACCCTACTTTACTTTACTCGTCAATTCATTACGTAAACCACTCCATTCAACTAGGTGCATTTTAACAATTCCTACTGGGATTTTAGCCTTAACTAGAACAGGAATTCGATTAGCATCATTGGTCACCCAAAAGTTAACATCCTCTTCGCTTTTAAAATATCTGCCCGTTTGAACTACGGGAACAAACTTCATGCATTTGAATTTTCCTTTTCGAATATGAATGACCTCTTCTCCAACGTATTTGATTTTAAGATTATACAATTCATCATCCATAAAACAAGGAAATTCAAACGTTTTTCCTTTCTTGATGTTTTTGAAATTCAATGTTCTGGCGTAATAGAAAGAGGAAATCATGTCTTGAACAGCAACTGGAATTTTAAACGATTTACCGGCACCGTTATCTACTTTTCCAGCATTATGTTTAAAGGAATAATCTTGATTGATCGTATACCCACCTTCATCCACTCTTCGAACAAAAAACCAAGGAAATATTCCTTTTTTATCGATGAAGGTTTCATAACGATCATCTACCTTGTAAAAAGAATTGAAACCTCCTAAAGTTTTGCCTATTCCAACTGCGTGTAGCAATTCACGACCATTTCCTTTTTTGGAAGTACTTTTTATTTCTAGGGTTGCTTCACCAGCATCTACAAAACCATAAGTGATTCTATATCTTAATTTTTCACCAACTTGAAAAGCCTTGTTCTCTACACTTGGTAAATCAATAGATTTGGAACTTGAGAGAATTGATAAACTTAAAGAAACTAAAGCAATGGAACTAAATAAACGTTTCATAATTTAAATTTTTAGGTTCGTTTCAAATGACGTGCCAAGATGGGGTAAAAAATGTAGAATTTAAAATTTAGAATGTAATAGTAGTAAAATTAAGGTTTAAATAAAATAATTGAATTTCCTAGATGTTTCCCGAAATCCCGACAGGTATACTA
>CAMDGP010000027.1 GCA_945897765.1 Chitinophaga pinensis | reverse complement strand
TTTAAACTTTATGGAAAAATTAAAAATTGGAGCATCGCTTCCCGAATTCAGTTCTACTGACCAAAATGAAAAATCAATTGTCTCACAAAAATTGATTGGTAAAAAACTAGTGATTTACTTTTACCCAAAAGATAATACACCTGGATGTACTGCACAAGCTTGTAATGTTAGAGATAATTACGAAACTTTACTTGCAAATGAAATTCAGATTTTAGGTGTAAGTGCAGACTCTCTAAAGTCGCACCAAAACTTTTCAAGTAAATATGAACTACCTTTCTCATTAATTCTCGATGAGTCAAAAGAAGTAATTAATCTTTTTGGTGTTTGGGGAACGAAGAAATTCATGGGTAAAGTTTACGACGGAATTCATCGTAACACCTTCTTATTTAATGAAGAAGGTAAATTAATTTCGATTATCGAAAAGCCAAATACCAAAAACCATGTAGAAGAAATTTTAAAAGAATTTGGAATTTCTTAGATGAACATAAATAGATTACGTTCATACCATTATACATTTGCAACAACCAAAACAAATAATAACCCGAGTTAACCACTCACAACAACAAAACGATATGGCAGCAAAAGACGCTAAAGATTCAAACGCAGCAAAAGAAGTAAACGCTGAAAAATTAAAAGCACTCCAATTAACAATGGAGAAATTAGACAAAGCATACGGTAAAGGTTCCGTTATGAAATTAGGAGACGCTCCCGCAGAAAAATTAGATGTTATTTCCACTGGATCAATCTCCCTTGACATCGCATTAGGTGTTGGTGGATTTCCTAAAGGTCGCGTGATTGAAATTTACGGTCCAGAATCATCTGGTAAAACAACATTGGCAATCCATGCAATTGCGGAAGCTCAAAAAAGTGGTGGGATTGCAGCATTCATTGATGCAGAACACGCTTTCGATCAATTTTACGCAAAAAAATTGGGGGTTGATGTAGCGAATCTACTAATCTCTCAACCAGACAATGGTGAACAAGCATTAGAAATCGCAGACAACTTGATTCGTTCAGGTGCAATTGACTTAATTGTTATTGACTCAGTTGCAGCATTAACTCCAAAAGCGGAAATCGAAGGAGAAATGGGAGATTCACAAATGGGTTTACAAGCTCGTTTGATGTCTAAAGCTTTGAGAAAATTAACAGGTTCTATCAACAAAGCGGGATGTTGTTGTATTTTCATCAATCAATTAAGAGATAAAATAGGTGTAATGTTCGGAAATCCAGAAACTACAACTGGTGGAAACGCTTTGAAATTTTATTCATCTATTCGAATTGATATTCGTAGAGCGGCACAAATTAAAGATGGTGAAGAAATAACGGGTAACCGCGTTAAAGTCAAAGTAGTCAAAAATAAAGTTGCACCACCATTTAGAAAAGCAGAATTTGACATTATGTATGGCGAAGGGATTTCTAAAATTGGCGAAATCATTGACTTAGGCGTAGAACTAAACATCTTAAAGAAAAGTGGTTCTTGGTTCTCTTATGGAGAAACACGACTTGGACAAGGAAGAGATTCTATTAAATCTATACTTCATGACAATCCAGAATTGTGTGAAGAATTAGAGAAAAAAATCAAAGACGCGCTCAGCAAACCTGAAGTAATTGATCAGATTTTGCAAGACTAGGCGCATATCGTTTGGTTGGTTAAAAGCGAAGTTTTTAGGAGCTTCGCTTTTTTATTTTATTTCATTACATTTGACAAAAATTATTCTATGAAAAAGACACTTATTTTATTATCTGTTGCAACTATTGGAGCTTTGACGTTCACAGGTTGTAAGAAAAAAGGATGTACAGATTCTACTGCTACAAATTTTAATTCTAAAGCTAAAAAAGACGATGCTTCTTGTTTATACATTCCAACAATTAGTATTATCGGAACTTCTGACACAACAATTAATGTCGGATCGACTTATGCTGACCCCGGAGCAACAGCTTCGAATAAAGATGGATCTTCTGTGGATATAGTTGTTGAGCAAATGGCTGATTCTGTTAACACAGCCTCTACAGGTGTTTACTACGTAAATTATAAAGCAACAAATGAAAATGGTTCGGCAACAGCAAAAAGAAAAGTGAATGTAATTATCGGAAAAGATAATTGGTTAGTTTCTTGGAGTGTTACAAGTAATTGTGGAACTACAAGTTTTCCATTAGCTGGATCGCCAGTAGTAACATCTGGTTCTAATGCAAATGAATTAGTTATTGATAATATGTTTACAATATTTGGTGGTACTGCTTATGCAGAAATAAATGGTGCAAACATTACTATGCCGGAACAAACAATTACTATAACTGGTGGCGACGTTACTTTCACAGGAAATGGCACAATGACAGCTACTGGAAATATAATAAATATCAATTATTCGTATCTAAATTCTATACCATTTTTAGGAGGTGAAGGAACTTGTGTTGCAACTTATACAAAACAATAATCAAAAGAGAATTATAGAAAAAGGCGATTCAATTGAATCGCCTTTTTTTTATTATGTGAAAAACTAAACTTCACAAAGAGGACATAAACCGATTAACGACATTAAAATAGAGACATAGGAAAACTATGAAAATAGTCGCCAAAATATAAATACTAAAAATCGAAACAAACTTAAAAAATGTTTCCATTAGGTTTGATCTAATTTGTTTAGCCAATTTATAAATCATCACATTGCTGATATTCTACAATTTAAGAATGTACTTATTTAACTCACATTAAAATAGTCCCCAATTTCTTGACAGCTGATTAAAATGTAATTTTAAAAGTTGAATATGAAAAAGGCGAGAAGAAATTCATTAGGATTATAATTTTAAATATTGGTGGTAAGAAAGCGCACACTCAATTATTCTTTCGTGAAATATAAATTGATGGTAATTTTAAAAGAAAAAGTGCTTTTTTTCAGCATTTAACAAATCTGTAAAAAATGATTTTGACCCAAAACACATTTACAATTCAGTTAAAAATTCATTCGATCTTATATCCTCACCCCACCGGAAACCAAAGACTAAAAGTTGTTCCTTTTCCAATTGTACTTTTCAAATCTATTTTGCCGCCGTGCGCTTCTACAATTAATTTAACGTAGTATAAACCAAGTCCAAATCCTTTGACGTTATGAATGTTACCAGTTGGAACACGATAGAATTTATCAAAAATTAATTTACTGTGTTCGCGTTTCATTCCGATTCCATTGTCAGCAATTTCGAGCAGTAAACCATTTTTTTCAGTACGAGTTGAAATTTGAATTTTCGGTTTTTCAGAACAATATTTCACAGCATTATCCAATAAATTGTAAACAACATTTGTAATGTGAACGGAATCTACTTCAATACAGAAATTTGTAGCATTTTTAAGCAACTCAATTTCCCCACCAGCCTCTGAGTGATTGAATTCAAAGTTTTCTTTCACCTCGTCTAAAAACTCATGAATATTGAAGTTTTCTTTATCCAGCACCACTTTATCTTTGTCTAATTTAGCAATATTCAACACTCGTTCTACTTGATTTTCAAGGCGTTTATTTTCCTTATAAATAATTCCAGCGTAACGTCGAACTTTTTCAATGTTGTTTTCTTCGTCCATTCTTAAAAGCAACTCACTCGATAAACTAATGGTTGAAATCGGAGTTTTGAGCTCATGCGTCATGTTGTTTATGAAGTCGTTTTTGACTTCCGAAAGTCGTTTTTGACGAATGATGATTGTTAGACTATAAGCGAAGAAAACCAAAACTAAAACCACAATAATTGAAATGTAAATCCAAGGAGAAATAAAAACGGCTTGATCTATCGATTTTGCTTTCACTTTTGGAAAGAAAACAGTAAAGTAATGCCCATCTTTTTTTAGGCGCAATTTCGCGGAAGTTAAACCTGGAATAGATTCATTTACAGGTGTATAAAGTGAATCTTTTGAGAATTTGATTAGATTACTAAAAACCAAAGTATCTGTAAAACAGTCATAAATTCCATAAACAAAATCTTGATGAATATTTTGATTGTATAGCGCTTTCTTCAATAAAGTTTCTAAGTAAAAAGGTTGTAATTCTTGATTGATATCAACGGTGAAATGGTTCGTACGCAATTGTTTTACAGCACCATACAAATCTGAATTATCATCTGTTTTTTGAGTCACAATCTCCAAAACATTTGTCAAAGCAATGTGTGCTTGTTCCGAGAATTCTTTTAAGTTCAAGCTGTCTTCTTTTTCTTGGATTGCAATGTTTTTCGCTTGCATTTCCATAGTTTTTCTCACCCAAACAAGTTGTACAAAAAGAATACTAATCAAGGAAAGCACTCCTAAAATAACTACAGCGTTAATGGTTTTATTATTCATACTGTAAAGTTAATTTAAAGCTTGTTTCTTTTGGTTAGAATTACTGAATTATAAAATAATAAAGTGTTTCAAAAAATTATTGCAGTATAGAATCCTGTATAATCTTCAATTCTATATAAATCCTAGCAATTTAAATATTTTTAGACATTTATTGATTTTATTAATAAAGAAAATGAAGATATTATTAATGAACTTTTTTCAGGGGTATATCAAAATTAAATCACAACTCTTTTATCCATGATATTATTTCATTCAATACTTTTGGAGAAAATGTTTCTTCCAAGTCACCATATTCCAGAATGCTGCATTTTTTGCACGATTGGAATAAATGATTCAAACCAGGAAAAAGAACAATTTTTGATTTCAGTTTACTTTTTTCAGAGAAATTGTTTCTAAATCCTTCCTGATTTTTTAAAGGTGGCACTTGGATATCTTCTGAACCATTAATCACCAAAATTGGACAGTTGATTTTTTGAAGATATTCTCTAGATTCAAAGCGCATGAATCCGCTTGCCCACGTATTATCTAAGAAGGAAATGTAGCCATTTATAAATTCTTGTTTCGTTGCTTTTTCCTTTAATTCACTTGGAATACTTTCAAAATTACGATCTACGAAAGCAATTACTTGATTTGCAAAATCAGCTTTCGGAGTTTGAATTAAAAGCGTTGTCAAGGTGTCGTAAGTTGCGCTGTTCCATTTCGCCAGTTCTTCCGATTGACCATTTTTTATAGGAATCAAATACTGTTGCTCCACCAGAACTTCTCTACCATTTGTGCCAACTGCAGCCAATTGAATTAAAAAATCAACCTTTTTGAGTTGGGTTGTTGCCATTAAAGTGTGCATTCCGCCTTCTGAATGTCCAGCAAAACCAATTTTATTTTTCTTGTATTTTCTGCGAAGAAATTTATAGCAAGCTTCCACATCACTCGAAAAATCTTCAAGATTTGCTTTTGAATAATCAGCAGTACTTTTTCCTGTTCCACGATCATCAAATCTAAGAACGCCAATTCCATTCTTTGTTAAATAATCAGCAATTACCCAAAACGGTTTATGACCCATTATTTCGCAATCACGATTCTGAGGCCCAGAACCAGAGGCAAGTACAACGATTGGAAAGTTTTTTACATTTTTAGGAGTCGTTAAAGTCGCACCAATGTTGAATTTTCCGTTGGTGATAATCAATTCTTCAACAGTGTAATCAAATGGCGCTTTTGGTTCTTGCGGACGAATCGTTTTCTTTAAAACTTGCTCTTCTCGTTTGAAAGTAACGTCCCATTCTAATCCTGATTGCGACATTTTTCCATAGATAGAATCTCCTTTCGCATAATATTTTCCAGCATATTTCAGAGCAAGTGTTTGCCAGTTGAATTCAAGTGACTCTCGTAAAATCGTTGCATTCTCCATTAGTTTTGGTTCAAACTCAGCAATATCAGGCAAGCCAATTTTTAAAGTTCCATCTCTTCCGATGCCATCAATGTATAAATCCATTCGATTATTGGTTCCACCAATAGAAAACGATGTATGCCAAGTCCCAGTTATTTGCGAGAAACTCCAATTGGAAAAAGTGAGAAAAATGAATAGAAAATGTGTTTTCATCTTATTTGTATTCTGGGAAAAGTGAAACAATACCTGCTTCGTTTGCGTCACAAACACCTCTTTCTGTAATCAATGCAGTTACAAGACGCGCTGGGGTAACATCAAAACCATAATTGCTTGCTTTGGTTGTTTCTGGACAAATCAAAACGCTATCAATCTGACCGTCAGAACGTTTACCTTGAATGTATTTCACTTCGTTTTGATCGCGTTCTTCAATCGGAATTTCTTTTAATCCATCGCGAATTGTCATATCTAAAGTAGTACTTGGTAGGGCAACGTAAAAAGGAATTTCATTGTCTTTCGCAGCCAATGCTTTTAGGTAAGTTCCAATTTTATTTGCCACGTCTCCAATTCTAGTTGTGCGATCGGTTCCAACGATTACCAAATCCACCATGCCGTGTTGCATCAAATGTCCACCTGTATTATCAACAACCAAGGTATGGTCGATTCCGTGACGTGTTAATTCGTAAGCTGTTAAGTTTGAACCTTGATTGCGCGGACGTGTTTCATCTACCCAAACGTGTACTTTGATTCCTTTTTCTTGCGCTTGGTAAATAGGGGAGGTGATGGTTCCCCATTCGATACAGCCTAACATTCCAGCGTTGCAGTGCGTTAAAATATTCACAACTGCTCCGTTTTTGCGTTTTGAAATTTCTTCAATAATTGGTAGTCCGTGAACACCAATCATGCGGCATGTTTCAATATCTTCTTCTACAATTTTCCCAGCTTCTTCCCAAGCAGTTTTCACTAAGTCAGGAGTTGATTCAAGTGCTTTTTTCATTTTATCCAATGCCCAAAACAAGTTGACAGCAGTTGGTCGAGAATTGCGCAAATCTTCAAAAGCTTGATCTAAAAAGTCGGATTCAAGTTGTTTCTCAGCCATTTCTCGCGTTGCCAGGTAAATACCATAAGCAGCAGTAGCTCCAATTAAAGGTGCACCACGAACGGTCATATTTTTTACTGCGATTTCTGCATCCTTGTAAGTTAATAATTTAACAGTTAATAAGTTATGTGGTAGCTGACGTTGGTCGATTACTTCTACGAATCCGTCGCTTGTGGTCCAAATGGTGCGGAATTTTTCTGACATTTTATTTTTTTTGCGAAGTTAGTGGAAATGAGGGAATGATTTTAGGAGGGAACGAGAAATTAGGGAATGATTTTAGGACGTTAGGATTTTAAGATATTAGGACTGAGTGAGAAATGAGGGAATGAGGGAATGAGAAATGAGGGAATGATTTTAAGACTTTAGGACATTAAGACTTTAGGATGTTAGGAAAATAGGATAATCCGCAATGATTCAATCAACAATCATTTAACATTATTTTTAAGTGAATTCTAATTTGTTTTAAAAGGCTTATGGTTTGTCAAATGCTTTTCTTTCGTAACTTGGCACCCCAATATGCCACGGTATTTCATAGAGATCGCTTATAACGGCGCTGACTTTCACGGTTGGCAAAAGCAACCTAACGCTACAAGTGTTCAAGAAACTATTGAAAAATGTTTGTTTAAGCAGTTTGCAAATACAGAAGTTCCGATTGTGGGCTGTGGAAGAACGGATGCTGGTGTGCATGCTAAACAGTACTTTTTTCATGTTGATTTAATGAATCAAGTTGATGAAATTCAATTCGTTTACAAGTTAAATCGAATGTTCCCAAAAGGAATTGCCGCTTATTCTATGAAAGAGGTAGCTCTCGATTTACACGCACGCTTCGATGCAAAATTGAGAACCTATCGCTATTTTATTCATAGCCAAAAAAATCCATTTAAAGAAGAGTTGAGTTGGTATTTTCCACATGATTTGGATTTTGAGAAAATGAATGAAGCCGCAAAATTATTGTTGGGAGAAAAAGATTTCGGTTCTTTCGCTAAAGCCCATACAGATGTAAAAACGAATATTTGTAATGTTTTTACTGCTAAATGGAATTCTGATGAAAATGGTTATTATTTTGAAATTAGCGCGAATCGATTCTTGAGGAATATGGTAAGAGCAATCGTTGGAACTTTGATAGATATAGGCTCAGAAAAATTAGAATTGGCTGACATTCCAAAAATTTTAGCAGCAAAAAACAGACAAGAAGCTTCACTTTCAGTTCCAGGGCACGCTTTGTTTTTGTGGAAAATCGACTATTGATGAAAAAATTAATTCTTGTTTTATTCCTTACTTTCTATGCCTACGCAATCATCCGTTACCATATTTGCAAGAATCTTATTGGGTTGATGGAGTTTTTCTTCGTGTTAAACAAAGCTTTCGCATGGACCGCAGGAACTTTATTGGCTTTGAGTATTTTACCTTCCTATTTTCTTGAGAAATATAAGTTAAAAAGAAGAGCAATTGGTACGTTTGCATACGCAATTGCTCTCATTCATATTAATAGTTCGATTCTTTTGCTGTGTGAGAAATTCTATCCAAAGTTCTATTCTCATTCGTACCTTAATGCGGACGGTTGGTTTTATATTAGTTTAGGCGCACTATCTATTTTATTGTTTTCGATTCCTTTGATTGCGAGTAAATTAAACTTGCATGAAGGTCATTATATGTATCGTTTTGGTCGTTATGGAATTTTAATGAACTTGGCGCATGTCACGGCAATTGGTTTCAAAGGTTGGTTGAGTTATCAAGATTGGCCTTATTACATGCCACCCATCACACTGCTTTTCGTTTTGAGTGGTTTGGTTATTCTCGGTTTTCGGTATTTGATTTTGAGGAAATAAAAATTGCAGATTACAAATTGGCAAATTACAAATTGAGTAATCTGCAATCTGTAATTTGTCAATCTGCAATTTATTATACCCTACCTGTTTTGTGCTTCCCAAGCGCGATATAGGTCAAAGTAGCCTTTCGTTTCTACCACGATTGCACCGCCCAAAGTGTCGCCGTATTTAGCTGGAAGTCCACCTGTGTAAACCATCATTCTGCTTATTGCACAACTTGGCACATTGAAGACTTCGTTGCATTTTATCCCGTCTAAAACGTAAATCATATCTCCTTTTCGCGCTCCACGAAACATTAATTGCCCATCTTCATCCATTCTAATTTCAGAAGACATTGAAGTTGCCATGCTTGCAACACTAAATTTAATTGGGCTTTTAGCGATTTCTGTTGCAGTTAATTCTTTCACTGGTAAGCTTCCCATAATCAATTTCAATTTTGGTTTTACTTTAATCTCTGTTAGTGCCAAAACTTTAGATTCAAATTCGATGATTCCTAAATTGCAAAAAGCTTCAATTGGCACATCACATACGATATTTGACAAAGTATCCCCGTAATAATAGATTTTCATTAGGTATTTACCAGCTGGAATTTCTGAAATCCTAATTCTACCATCTGCATCAGAAACGGCTTGATACTTTTTGCCATTATCCTCAACAATCGCTTTAGCACCAATAATTATTTCTTTCGTCTTTTTTGAAATTACTGTCCCAACGATATCGCCTGTTACTTGTTGTCCAAATGTGCTTCCTGCTATCATGAGCATCCACACTGCTGCTAATTTTTTCATGGTTTTATGTTTTGTTTCTTTAAAGATGTTGCACTTGAAACAATTCCATAAATCGTTTGAAAAAAAAGATAAATCGCTGAGGTAAATATTGATTAGAGTAATTTACTTATAAATTGGAGTTAATTTTTTCGTGTTCACTCTTAACTTTTAACTTTCAGTTTCTTTTTCTCACTCCAATTACATTTGGTAACTTCCAAAAATTAGTATTGTCGTCGCGCTCATAAGTTGAAGAAACGTAGCTTCCGACTTTCTCGATGCAATGTCCGTTTACGTCAATAAGTAAACTTGTTTCTGGTCCGCCCTCTAAATATATCGCATTGGTCAAGCCATAGGGCATATCTTTCATGAAACTAATCATTTGGTTGTGTGTGTATGGTGAACGGCAAAATATCAAGTAAAACCAGCCTTTGGAATCTTGCGCTGCCACCATCATACTACACGATTGATTGCGTTTGTTCCATGCCATTGCAACGCCATCACAGTTAATCATGCGCAATCCTTGCGCAAATCCTTGAAAATCATTCTTACGACTTTGAAAACTTTCACACCCTAAATCTAAGATTTCAATATTTTGATGTTTGCTTGTGTCTGTTGAACCAACGGCTATCATTGAACGGTAATATTCTCTCAAAACGCCATTGTTTACATGGTCTTTCGTTCCTAAATATCCTTTGCTCATGAGTGGTTTACTCAAATCATACATTCCAGCATTGAAAACCACATTCAAACGAAAAGTATCAGCCCAATCGTGCAAGTTTCTTGGTTTATTGTCATAAGCAGTGGCTGCATGAATTCCAAAATCGAAATACTTTGGATTTATGCGGAGAATGCTTAATTTGGAATCGCCAACAACAGATTTTAATGGCGCTTTAACTTCGCGGTATTCCATTCCTTTGGTTAAAATAGTCCATTCGGAGTAATCAGGAAGTAAAGGATCAACTTGAGAAAAGCTGGTTAAACTTATAAATACGAACAAAAAGTTAAACCACTTCATTCCAATCAAATTTTTGTTTTTTAAACGGAAACAAGTCAAAAAGCTCGCCAGAATAATAGAATTGAAAACCAATCGCACCAAAAGTATACGGCTTTTCTTTAATCATTATTGTTGAACCACCAACTTTTGGATTTGATTTTGGAACTGATTGCGGATATCCAACATTGAACAAGGTCACCAAAATCTCCGGACGATTATCGATTGGGTAGTTTGCTTTTTCCCATTGAATTTTTACTTGTTTCAAGAAAACTGCTGCGTACAAGTATGAATAATAATGATTGCGGTAAGAAGTCAAACGTGAAATCCGCTCTGTTTGTGGGTCACCTGTTTTGAAATCGAGTAATTTTTCAAATTGCTTTCCGAGATAGTAAATACTGGAAGAATCTTTCAAATGTGTTTCAATGTTTTTGGCAGTATGTTCTTTAATTCCAGTTACACCAAAGGAGTACATCGATTCAACGGAAAGAATTTTCAATGGCGAAATCCATTTTTTATAGGCTTCACGATTGGAATTAAACAAGCGAATTTGTTCCCCAACTAGGCAAGCAACAATCAAGCGCGGTTCAACACCTGTTACTTCAGCGGCCGAATCAATCAAGTGTTTGTCTTTTGCTACTGCAATTTTAAAATCCTGCCATTCGGAGATATTCATCCACTCAAAAACGCTCAATTTAGAATAGTCTTTTTTCTTGTTCCTTTTCAATGCTTTGATTTCCGCTTTGTACACAGCATTATCTTTCAGTTGAATATCAACCGCATCAAGCATTCGCAATACTTCAACGTTATTATTTGATTTGCGCCAAGCATTCAAGATGTATTGCGCATTTTTGGGATGAAAACGATTTAATACTAAAATACGTTCCAAGGATTCGTAACGCAATTGTTTCACTTCCTCCTTGCTTAATGTATAAGCTTGGTTGTATTTCCCTTTGATGGTCTGAAAATAACGATTATTAACATCGACACTTCCTTTCTGATCGGTAAGGCGAAATTTGATGGCAACGTACGAGGCCGTTAAGAAAAAGCCAATTCCTGCGAATGCAAAAACGACTGTAAAAAAAGGTATTTTAAACCAGCGGCTATTAACTATTTTCTTCAATTTCAAAATTTTGGTGCGCAAACTTACGGCAAATAAAGATAATTAGGACGTAAATGTTAAAGGAGATATTGACTAATTTTACCAACACATGGGAGTAGTTCAAAAAGACGCAATTAAAACAACCGTTTTATCTTTTATAGGTTTGTCCTTGGGTTACGTGAATAAGGCAATTCTATTTATTGCTTTATTAACGGTAGAGCAGGTTGGCTTAATGAATTTAATTATAACTGTAGGTTTGTTATTCGCGCAACTTTCCAATTTAGGTTCTATTTATTCAACTTGGCGCTTTTTCCCATTTTTCAGAAATCAAGCTAAAAATCATTACGGATTTCTGCTGATGAATATACTTATCGTACTCGTTGGGATTAGTATTTTTACTTTTCTAATTCTTTTCTTTAATCAATCAATTGTCGATTACTATTCAGAAAAATCAAAGCTTTTCACGTATTATTATCTTTGGGTAATCCCACTTGGAATTGCGAATATTTTTTTCATGCTATTTGAAAGTTATATGCGGGGCTTGTACAAAAATGTGCTTCCTGTTTTTTTGCAAGAAATATTTTTGAGAGTTTTGATTTTTATTCTGCTTTTACTTTTAGCAGGAAAAGTTATTGATTTTAACCAATTTTTCATCGCACATGCGTTGGTGTATTTTATTCCATGTTTGGTTTTGTTAATCTATTTGATTCGCTTGAAAGAATTGAAGTTTTCATTGCGATCTATCACCGTTCCGCGAAGATTTAGAAAAATCTTGGTTATGTTCAGTATGATGAGCTACATGAATAGTTTAGCTACTTTGCTCGTGATTTCAATGGATGCGATGATGATTGCTTCGTACATCGGATTGGAAGCAACCGGAGTTTACACCACAATTATTTATTTGACGAGTGCACTTATGGTTCCGTATCGCTCAATCATTCGAGTTAGTTCGACTTTAGTTGCAAAATACTGGCAAGCTAGAGATATGGTTGGAATGCAGGATATTTATCAAAAATCTTCTTCCATTGGTTTAATTATTGGTTTGCTCGGATTCTTGGTGATTTACCTTCCAATTAATGAATTGTTTTCTTTCATTCCCGCTTATAAATCAGGTATAAATGTCTTTGTTATTTTGATGATTGGTAAAATATTTGACATGTACAGCGGATTGAATGGAACGATTTTCTCCACTTCAAAAAGTTTTAGATATGATTTGATTTTTACAGTTATTTTGTGTTCATTGGTTTACTTTTTAAACAAGCTCTTGATTCCAAAATATGGCATTGATGGCGCTGCAATTTCAACAAGTTTTGCTTATGTTGCTTACAACGTGCTACGATGTGGTTTCGTTTATTATTTATTTGGCTTACAGCCTTTTAACATCAAACAAATAAAATTAATCTTTTTGTTTTCAATCATTGTAATGGTCGCTGTAACTTTTAATTATTATGAATTGTTTAACGATTGGAACGTTTGGTTAGCGATTGGAGCAAAGGAAATGGTTGTTCTGATTGGCTTTATTGTTCCGATTTGGGTATTTAACTTAGAGCCTGAAATAGTCAATTTCACAAAAAACAGTTACAACAAATGGTCTGCTCGCATAAGAAAGTAAATTATTAAACGTTATCAATCCATGAAAGCAGTATTTCGTATTTTATTGTTCACCTTTTTCGTTCAAACAAGTTTTGCTCAAATTGAATTTGATGACTCTTTTACATTCGAAATTGGACTTCCAAATGCATTCACTAACAAAGCAAATAAAACCATTATGCAAGGGTTGGTTTGTGTTGCACCACAGTATCAGTTTGCTACGAAATTTGGATTAGCATTTGGCGTTGGACTTCATTATACTTATTTTAATATCAACGAATTTCGCGTTTCTCAGAAAGTTTTTGGCGGTATTCATTCTGGAGCAGGATATTTAAAAATAAGCCATGAGAAATTCTGGACAGATTTAATTGGAACGGATATTGGAATTAAATTGGGTTATTTAGAAAGCTATGCCAATACCGATTTATTGCGCGCTAAAGGAATTCGGTTTGAACGTAAACAAGCTTTGGTAATCGAACCAACAATTGCATTCGTATTAGCATCAGATGTAAATGCTTCGTATCGCTTCATTATTTCTTATCCGTTTTATGGATATTCCTTTACACCAAAAATGATTGGAATTGATTCAAACACAGGCTACACTAAAGCAGAATTAGCTAAGTCAAGTTCGTTTTTAACAGTTGGTTTTGGATATACGTTTTATTTCAATGGAAAGAAAAGCAAGACTAGTGGAGATGATTAATTTTTTAATTGTAATTTCAAAATCGAAATAGGAATTATTTTCCGCTATCTGCATTTGTTGGGTAAGTTTTAAATCCTTTTTAGTTGGCTTACCTGACTTTTTTGTTTCTTTTTGGTTAAGCAAAAAGAAAGTCAATCCACCGCGGCGGATAATAATTGCTCAAATTGAGATTATTGTTCACGTAATGAATTAAATTAGGATTTTAATTTTCTCCTCGGAAATTGCGTTTAAATAGATACATTTATATTCATTATTGAATTTTCTATGAAACTATTTATCGCATTTCTATTCACATTTCTCTCCGTGGTTGTATGGAGTCAGCCTATTATCTCTTGGGAGGAGGAAATTTTTGTAACTCAAACTAACCAATTTGGAAATACAAGGCCTCGAATTTGTTTAACAGCTCAAGATATTCCATTAGTTGTTTTTGGAAAAGCTTCTTCAGGATTACTATATTCT
>CAMDGP010000026.1 GCA_945897765.1 Chitinophaga pinensis | reverse complement strand
CATTCACATAGACTAAAAACCATGATTGGTAAGGATCTTGTACTTTAAGTGTATCCCAAGCAACATTATAGATTACAGTATCTACACCCATACTTACCGTTTCATTTGTTTCAGAGTTGATTCCGAAATTCTCACCATTTACGGTTAATGAAGCCGTATAAACTAAAGTATCGTCAAAATATAGTGCATCTGAAGTAACATAAGTAATTGTATCGCCAGAAGTCATTGATGGAACTCTAAGAATAGAACCTGCATCGTAATTTCTAGTTGGAATAAACGTCACAGAATCTTTAGAGTTTGTATCATAATTTTCTGCTAAAATAAATTCAGTATGGAAAGGATGGAAAGAGCTTCCGTCAGTTCCAGGAGTATCATACGTTCCAGGTAAAGTTGGAGAGAATGAAGTAAACGTTTGACCTTTATCGCCTGAGCGATTAATACTATTATAGTAAATTGAAGTAAACATAACTTTCGGATTATAGAATGAAATTTCACATTCGAAACCATCACCTCCAGTTGCTTCGTTGAATGATTGATAAGTTGAACCCGTAAAATCGTTGTATAATGTACCGTTATCTTGAGCCCCTCCCATTACAGAACCTGCTTTATCAAATGCAATTCCATAAAATTGAGTTACATTGTATCCTCTGTTTGCTGGAAACCAAGTTGCGCCAAAATCATTTGTAATACCTATACCACCATCATTACCAATATATAAACGATTGTTCGAGTCCCATTTCATTTCATGGTTGTCGGCGTGTACATAAATTGATGAATTAGGATTTACAAACCACTGACTTATTTTTTCAAAACCACCAGATGGAGGATTATTTACTTGTTGTTTCCAACTCCAAATATCAATACCGCCAATTAATAAATTTTCAGCGTCAGTAGGGTTTACAGATGCAATTGAATTATATGTTCCTTGATCTCTAAAAATATCAAATTCATTTGGTGGTCCTGAAGACCCAACTATTTGAGACCATGACTCTCCATTGTTTTGAGAAACATGCATACTTAATAAATTACTGTTCGTTCTTACTGCATAAATTGAGTAGCTGTTTGCTGTGTTTTTATTTGGAGAAATAGCGTATTCAATTCTTGATGCACCATTTGGGACTAATCCATTTGCTGCAGTTCCAGATTTATCAGTAAATGAATTACCACCATCAGTAGAAACGTAGGTTTTATTTGAAGCAAATGAGGTTACTGCAACTTGACCGTCTTTTGATAGTTGTAACGCTGCACATGCACCACTAGTTACTGTGACAGAAGTAACACTTGCATCACCAAGCTTCCATTTTTTCAAACCTTGAGAAGTTGCCATCCAAACAAAATTGTCATTCTCAGAACTTGCAATCTCAGTACTTTCTGAAATCCCATTTATTTTTGTCCATGTAGCACCATCATCTGTAGTGTACCATACACCATTTCCTGACCATCCTTCTTGATTAGAACCTGTTGCAACATAAAGGGTTCCATCAGGAGTTTGAGTCATACTTGAGATATACGGACTGGCTCCAGCTAATTCATAAGAATCAACTTTTCCCCATGTATTTCCTTTATTGTAAGAAACAAACAAACCGCCAGAAACTCCACCAGCCCAAATTCTCGCTTCCCATTTACGATCAACTTGAATTGCTCTAGTTCTACCGCCAATATTATCTGGCCCTAAACTTTCAAATGTCACAGCTTTCGTTTTTGACATTTTACTAATTTGTTTCTGGATTTGTTGCAATTTTTCAACTGAAACAGGTTGTCCAGTTGTTTCATCAATGTAGCGAGCTTTCATCCACTCCATTGCTTCATCTGCTTTTTGTTCTTGTATGGCAGACAATCCTTTTTTAGAATAGCTTCCACCAATATTTCTGAAGTCTAAATTGTTGAGAGCAAAAAATGCTAATGCTCCTGCAACAGCAACATAACCAATAAAATACTTTTTCTTGTTCATATTTTTATTATGATTTTAAAATATTAAGAGTGCCAAATTAATTATAAATTTTGAAAAATTAACTTAATATACAAGTTTAGTATTTAAAATTCTATGAATTTCTTTTATAAAAAATATAATTGCAATTAATTTTTTGAAATTAAACTAATCTAGCGTAACAATTTCAAAACAAGTTTATTTTCTAAATGTTCTTTTTTGTTTGAAAAAAATTAAAAAAAACATTGGTTAAAATCTATTTTCGTTTAGTAATTGGATCACTTTGAAGCTGAATGTATTCAAATAAATCAAGATGCAAATACTTTAACCTTGCTTTAATTTCCGATTTCTTATCACTTTTAACGGATTTCTCTTTCATTAACAGTTCATAATAGTATCTTACTTTAATTGTATCCCTTGGTTCTATGTAAACATCATAAGTACTTCCTAAACTTTCTAAAAGAAAATCGCGATTTTTATATTTTGGAAAAGATTTCAATAAAGTATCTCCATAAGCAACCGCATTTTGATGTGCTTGAAGTTCACCATATTTCATGTGAACTTTAAAAAGACAATCTGCTGCATATTCATCCTTTGGAAAAGCTTGATAATAGGCAACTAAACGATTGATTAATTCAATATTTGTTAAACTTGGCATTTTGGCTGCTGCTATAGGATCTTTTTGAATTTTCGAAATAGAATCCTCCATTTGTTCAATGCTAGCTTTGTAATCTTCCCTTGTTAATTCTTTTTTATCAGAATTATCTCCACAGGAAAAAATCAAGAATACTAAACATAAAAATCCTGATAAATAAATTGATTTTCTCATATTAATTTTGATTTTTTAGTTTCTGGGAATTTCATTTTATATTCTACAGAAATATTGCCAGTAGTTATATTATTAAGTCTTTTAGTTAAAAGTTTACGTTTCAATGAAGACAAGTGATCCGTAAACAATAATCCTTCAATATGGTCATACTCATGTTGAATAATTCTTGCGGCATATCCATCAAACGATTCTTCGTGGAAATTCCAATGTTCATCAAAATAAGTAATTACCAACTTTTCCTTTCGAATTACATTTTCTCTAATCTTCGGTATTGACAAGCATCCTTCTTGAAATGACCAATTTTTTCCGTCCTCTTCCTCAATTATTGGATTAATAAAAACCTTTTTGAAGTTTTCAATTCCAGCAGCCTTTGGATCTGGCTCCTCCCCTTCTTCATCTGCAAACGGAGCACCGTCTACGATAAATAAACGTATACTTTTACCGATTTGGGGTGCTGCTAGTCCAACCCCTTTTGCGTGATACATTGTTTCAAACATATCCGCAACTAATTTTTGTAAATCAGGATAATCTTTCTCGATTTCTTCTGATTCTTTTTTTAATATTGGGTCGCCATAAGCAACAATAGGTAAAATCATTTCTGAATTTTTTTGTGCAAAAATATAGTTTTGAAGTTTATTTCTGATTGCTTTGCAAATATTCAGACAAAATAATTGTAGCAGCAACTCTATCTACTAATTTTTTGTCTTTTTTATGTTTTGCTTTTCCCATTAGGTGAATCGTTTCCATTGCACTTGCAGAACTATATCTTTCGTCTTGAAAAACAATTGATTTAGTTGGGAATTCCTTTTCAAGTACTTCTTTTAGTAATCGTACATTTTCTGTAATATGTGAATCGCTTCCGTCTAATCGAGTTGGATAACCCAAAACTATAATTTCAATTGATTCTTTTATCATAAGTTGATGAAGAAAAGACATTAATTGAACGGAATCAACAGTAGTTAATGGACTTGCTATAATTTGTTTTTCATCAGTTATTGCTATTCCAGTTCGTTTTAAACCAAAATCGAGGGAAATAATTTTTGACATGTGCAAATGTAATCAATGAGAAACAACTACTTCATAGAATAATGAAATCCAATATTCCAACCTAAAATTAAACAATTGATTTTATTGCATTTATTCGGAGGGGAATAATTTCATAGAAATGTGGGAAAACAGCCAAACCCATTTCAGTATTTAATTCGCTTAATTTTCCATTAATACCTAATTCATAATATTCTATCGGTTCAATATGACCAAAATTATGGCAAAACAAATTTTAAAAAATAATTCTATGGTAAAAACCTTTCGATGCTATTTTATTTCTTCATCGCACGATCCATTTCACGTCTATCATCTTTTTCTTTTAAATCTTGACGTTTATCGTGTAGTTTTTTTCCAGTTGCACACGCAAAATCAACCTTAATCCAACCTTTTTCTGATAAGAATAATTTTAAAGGAACTAATGTATTTCCTTTAATTTTAAGAAATTTCTCAATTGAAATAATTTCCTTTTTATTAAGTAATAATTTTCTGTCAGCTTTTGGTTTATGATTATAAAACGAACCATTTACATATTCATTTATATGCATATTACGTATCCAAACTTCCCGATTCTCACAAATACAATAAGCCTCAAGAATACTAGCTTTTCCGCTACGTATACTTTTAATTTCAGTTCCAGATAATTGAATTCCAGCGGTAAATTGATCCTCCAAATGGTATTCAAACTTGGCTTTTTTATTGCGGATATTTAATTCTTTCACTGACATGTTGCAAATTTAAGAAAAACAACGAAAGCAACACTTTTGAGATTTGACTCCTAATTACTGTACTTAAATTAAAGAAGTAAAAAAATATTCTGTTGTTAATTATATGTTTTTCTCTAAAAGTTAACATCGCAAAGATTTACTTAAATTTGACTCGAAAAAAAACAGATGCAAATTCCTTCTAAATATCTTGAAAATGCAACCGAGCAAATTGCTTCTTTGCCCGGAATTGGCAAAAAAACAGCTTTGCGTATGGCTTTGAGTTTATTAAAACGCTCGGAGATTGAAATTACAGATTTTACAAAATCAATTCTTGAATTAAAAAGTAACTTGATGAATTGTAAAAGTTGTGGAAATATTTCAGACGAACAAATTTGCTCAATTTGTAATAATCCTTCACGTGATCAATCAATCGTTTGTGTTGTAGAAGATATTCGTGATGTTATGGCGATAGAGTCAACTTCGACATTTAAAGGTATTTACCATGTTCTTGGTGGGCTCATTTCTCCTATGGATGGAATTGGTCCTTCTGATTTAAATATCGAAAATCTGGTTCAAAAAGCGGCTTCAAATAAATTAATAGAAGTGATTTTTGCACTTAGTTCAACAATGGAAGGAGATACCACTAATTTTTATTTGTTTAAAAAACTCCAATCTTACGAGATTTTGATAACCACACTTTCACGAGGAATTTCTGTTGGTTCAGAATTGCAATATGCTGATGAATTAACGCTCGGACGTTCAATGCAGCACCGTCATCCTTTTCAATTAGTAAAATAATGAATAAACTCCTGCTTTTTTTATTTCTTTTCGCAACTACTATCTCCTTTTGTCAAAAGGACAAAATTTATATTGCAACAGCCAAAACGAACAAAAACGTACAACAATTTTTACAGGAAGTTGATTCCTCCATAGAATTGATTGATTTTATGAAGGTGGATAAAAAGAAATGGAACGCTACTCTCAACAAATGTTCTGGATTATTATTGAGTGGAGGATATGATATTCATCCTAAAAATTATGGTCTTGATTCGTTGGAAACATTTTGTAAAACAGAAATTGAACGTGATAAAATCGAATTGCTATTGCTCAATAATGCGATGAATGATTCCTTGCCAATTTTGGGTATTTGTCGCGGAATGCAATTGATGAATGTTTATTTTGGCGGGCAATTGTGCGTAGATATTCCGAAATTTTGTAGCAATGACAGTGTGATTGTTACACATCGTGACCCTAAAGAAATGAACGATGTTATACATCCTGTGGTAATTTATACGAATTCTGATTTATTCAAAATTTTAAAAATTGGGCAAACAAAAGTTAATAGTTGGCATCATCAATCGGTTTCAGAATTAAGTAAAAAATTACGAATTGGAGCAACAAGTCCAGACGGTACCGTTGAAGCTATAGAATGGAAAGAAGGACTTGATAAGCGCTGGATTTTAGGTGTTCAATGGCATCCTGAAAGATATTACAGCCAACAACCTGAAAATTTATTGATTCTTAAAGAATTTGTAAAACAACTCAAATTGAAGGATTAATAGAAAATACTTGAGATTTAACAAGTACTTGAATCCTTTTTCTCCACGGTTGAACCATAGAAAAGTTTGTTTTAAATATTCGCTAATAAGCAAAAACAGTGTCCGCAACTTGAACTGATTTTACCCGCAAAAGATTGATTTACGGAACTGGTTTGTCTGATTAATCTGGTTTTTAAATAGATAATTCAATTTCATAAAGCATCGATTTTTCACCGTCATTATCCGAAGCTACGAAAAACCGATTTCTATCATTAGTTTGGCAAATTGCTTCTAGTTTCATTGGTGCTAGTTTTCCATTTATTTTGAATGGCTCAAAATTTAACTCCATTTCGTCCTTTAATTCCTGAATATTAAAAGATGTGATTACACTTCCAATAATTTCGCCATCATTATACCAATCACTTGTATTTTCAGCACTTGCAGTACAATAAAAAGTGCCACTTTCATCAACGTTAACACCAGAAATTCCTAAATCATAACCATATAATTGATCCAATTTTAATTGATAATTTTTTGAAGTGAAATTTGTACTTTTTTGTTTTAAAAAATTGAAAAAATCTGTTTGATTTACTTCAAAAACAGAATTTGTTCCACGATTAAAAAAGAACAATCTATCTTGATAACAAGCTAATGCTTCAATGTTCCAATCGATAATTTCAATCCTATATTTAGTTCTGATTGCATCATAAAATGGAAATAAATCAAACTGAATTGTTTTGTCAGAATCTAAATCAAATAGTTTTGCCAAATTTCTATTTTTTACTGTCGAACCAGAGCCAAGCACCAACAAAAAAGTACTGCTTTTATAACTTAACAAAGTAGAAGCTTCGAAATCAGCTTTATCTTTTTTAGGTAATTCATTGATTTTTAAATCTTTTGAATGAAGAATCTGAATCAATTCTCCCTGCTGATTACAAATTGAAATTTCGTTTGCCGAATCAGAAATCATCACCAAATTGCCGTCATAAAAATCCATTCCCGAAACTGAAGGAACAACTAATGGGAAAGTATTTATTAATCTAAATTTCATTTTAAAATTAGTTTAATCACTCTTCACTATAAGCCCGATGTACTCTTTTTGAAATCGAAGTCATTACCTCGTATGGAATTGTTTCCATTGCTTTTGCGAATGTTTCAATAGTTTGATTTTCACCGATAATTTCAACTTCATCCCCTTCAGTAACATTCAGTTTACTGACATCCACAATAATCATATCCATGCATACTTTCCCAAGAATTGGACAAAAGTTATTTTTGATAAAAACGCCTCCTTTTCCATTGCTTAAACTTCTTCTGAAACCATCAGCGTAACCCACCGGAATGATTGCAATTTTCATTTTTTCTTTGGCTATAAACGTTCGAGAATAACTAACGCTCTCGCCTACTTGAATTGTTTTTATTTGCGAAATCTCACTTTTCCAATTAATTACAGCTTGTAGTCGTTTTTGTAAAGATGGATTAGAAGAAATTCCATACATTCCAATTCCAACGCGAACCATATCGAATTCTGCCTCATGATAATTGGCAATTCCTTCCGAATTTAATAAATGGCGAATAAACGGATAGGGTACTTTATTTGAAATCCAAGAACATGTTTCTTGAAAACGAGTGATTTGTGACTGTGTAAAACGCTTATCTCTTCGATTGTCGGCATCAGCTAAATGAGAATAAACACCAGCAATTCTAACCTCAGGTTGTGCTTGAATTATTTCCAACAACTTGGGTAATTCTTCGCGTTCAAAACCCAAACGGCGCATTCCTGTGTCTAATTTAATATGAATCGGAAAATTTGATTTCTCCATCGAGATTAAAGTTGAAATCAAATCATCTAATTGATTCAAGGAATAAATCGCAGGTTCTAAATTGTGTTTAATGCAGGCTTCAAAACCTTCCTCTTCAGGATTCATCACTAAAATTGGAATTTTTATCCCGCTTTTTCTTAACTCTACACCTTCGTCCGAATAAGCAACTCCTAAATATGAAATTCCGATTTTCTCTAAAAAAGAAGCGATTTTCTCCAACCCAACACCATAAGATTGGGCTTTCACCATCGCTAGAATCTTAGTTTTCGCTTGCAACTGATTTTTGAAAACCGACAAATTGTGTTTTATCGCAGACAAATTGTAAATCACTTCTGTTTTGTGCTGTTTCGATTTAAATGAACGAGCAATTTTTTCCATTTTCGCACCGCGTGTACCTTTCACCAAAACAATTGCATCTTTCAACTCGGCATCAGCAATTTTTGGTTTACGAGAAAAGACCAATAAATCAGGTTTAAAATCGTCAATCGTCAAACGAATTTTATCTTCCAAATGAGTCCATTCTTCTTCCAATCCAACAATCACAATACGTTTTTTTCCATCAGCTAAGGCCAATTGATATTCCAAAGAAAGTTTTAAAGCGTCTAAATCTAAATTGTAAGTATCGTTGATGATAATAGAATTTTCGCGACCTTCAAAAGTTTCCAAACGCATTGCCAATCGAGGAAGCGAAGCAATTTTTTGAATATCTAAACCTTTTAAAATTTTCGCTGTGGCAATTGCTAATAAAGCAGAAGCAACACTTCCACGATCTTGAAAAGGCAATAATTGCAATTCTTTGGTAAACTCTCCAACCGTTGGCTGATAAGCTTTGATGGAACGCATTTGTTCTTGACTAATCAAAAATCCAGTTCCTAAAACGGTTGTTTTAACGTTTTTGAAAAGCGCCATTTTCTCTTTCAAATGCACTTCATACGAAGAAAAATTATCCTCGTGAGCTTTACTAACCGAAGTTAAAATTCCGATTGTGGGTTGAATCATTCGCTCCAAAGCTTCCATTTCACTTGGTTTTGAAATACCCGCTTCAATAATAGCAAGGTCGCAGTCTTCGTGTAAATTCAACAAAGAAAGTGCAACGCCTAATTGCGAATTGAAACTTTTTGGACTTCTAACGATTCGGTATTTATCAGAAAGAATATGAAATAACCATTCTTTCACCGTTGTTTTTCCAACGCTTCCTGTAATTCCAATAATTGGATAAGTGAATTTTTTACGGTGATAACACGCCAAATCTTGCAATGCATGCAAAGTATCTTTCACAAAAATAAAAGTGGCATCGCGCAATTCAGGCAATTTTGGCTCCGAAACAACGAAGGTACGCACTCCTTTTTTATAGGCATCGCTTATGAAATCATGTCCATCGCGGTAAGCTCCTTTCAATGCAAAAAATACTTGATTGGGTAAAGGATAAATTTTTCGCGTATCAAATTGAATTTGTTGAATGATTTCGGCTTTGGAACCATGCAAATGCTGACCATTGATGGCCAAGCAAAATTCATCGAAAGTTAAATTTAATTTCAATTTTGTGCAATATTATAGCACGAACGACAAAGCGGTTTGTATTTTTCGACAGCTCCCACTAATACTTGTCCTGAATCTTTGACCGTTCGATGTGAAAATTGGGCTAAATTACCACAAGAAACGCAAATAGCATGCACTTTTGTGACGTATTCAGCAATCGAAAGTAAAGCAGGCATTGGTCCAAACGGAATTCCTTTATAGTCCATATCTAAACCTGCTAGAATGATGCGCACACCTTTATTGGCTAATTTATTGCAAACTTCTACTATTCCTTCATCGAAAAATTGTGCTTCATCGACAGCAACCACTTTTTCGCCGTTCCATTTCTCTAAAATTTCAGCGGAAGATTTCACTACAACAGCTTCAAAATCATATCCTTGGTGACTTACCACTTTCTTCTTCGAGTAGCGATTATCGATTTCAGGTTTAAAGATTATAAAAGCTTGATTTGCAAATTCAGCGCGGCGCATTCGACGAATCAATTCTTCCGTTTTACCTGAAAACATTGACCCACAAATGACTTCAATCCATCCATTTTGGCGGCTACTACTTGGAAATTGTTCTAAAAACATAGTGGTTTAAATTGTTAACATTTATTTTAATAAGTAATTGAGAATTTTTCACTCAATGATTAGTGTTGTTTTTAACTTTGGAGTTTAAAAATCGTTATTAAGTTTAACCCAGTTGCATATTCGTTAGCAACTTGGCTTATTTGTTGAAAAATTACCTAAAAATAAAAAATATGAAGTCTTTGATTACTGCCATAGAAAGTTCACTTGAAAAAATTGAAAATGGATCCATTGAATTAACAGAATTGGAAACAATGGTGAACCAATCAAGAGAATTATATGAACGCTTGGTTGTTGTGCGTTATAAAGTTTATGCTGATTCTGTTTTGGGAACAAAAACACCTTTCATCGATGAGCAAGAAGTGGTTTTCAATGAGCCAATAGTTGAAGAAATTAAATTAGAGGAAACTGCACCTTTTGATTTTACTTTGTTTGGCGAAGAAGAAAATGCAAATGAAACCGCTAATCAGTTGACTGATGCAAATGAATTTGAGGAACCAAAAGCAGTTGATTTTGAATTTTCAACAGCTACAGAAGAATCAACTATAATTGTTGAAGAAACTCCTGAATTACCAATTGTTCCAACTCCTGAAGAAGTGATAACACCAAAAATTGTTGAACCCGTTTCTTTATTCACAGAAACTGCTCCTACTTTAACAATCGAAGACGTTCAACCAGAATTTGAAACCGAGAAACAATTAGTTCCAGTAAATGATTTTGATGAAGTTAAATTCGCAACTCCTGTTATTGAAAATACTCCGATTGAAGAAATTCGCATTGAAGAACCAATCGAACATAAATTTCCCGAAGTTGATGCGCAAATAATTGAAACATTTGAAAATTATATCGAACCAATTGAAGAATCTGTTTCAATCGTTAACCAAAATGCGTCAACTGATCATCAGCTTTCAATTGGGTTAAAAGCAATTGAGACAAATGTTAGAAATAAAAATTCAATTGCACCTTTAGATACTTTAATTGGTTCGTTTAGTTTAAACGAAAAACTAACATTAATCAATGAGTTATTCGACGGTTCAAGTGATGAATTTTCTTCTTCTATTAAACGTTTGGACTCGCAAATAAATTTAGAAAGTGCACATACAATTTTAGCTGATATGGCTGAAAGACACAATTGGGATTTAGAAAGTGAGACAACCGAAGAATTAATTTTTAAAATTTGCCGACGTTATGCGAATAACGCTACTAATTAGTTTTTTTAGTTTAAATCTTGTTGCTCAAACGGAACGCGTAAAAGACTTTACAAAGCAGCTTTGTTCTCCTGAATTCCACGGTCGTGGGTATGTGAATGCTGGAGATTCTATTGCTGCAAATCACATTGCTAAAACCTTTGAAGAAATTGGTTTAAAACAATTGAATGGGACTTATTTTCAATCTTTTACATTCCCTGTAAATACTTTCCCAACCAAAATGGAAGTTAAAATAGGTGACAAACAACTGACTCCCGGTGTAGATTTTATAGTAAATGAAGCTTCAGGAAAAGGAAACGGAACCACAGAATTTCAAAGCTTAGGTATTTACGAACTTTACACTGGGAAATATAGTTTTTCAAAGCTCGACAAAAACAAAATGTTTTATTTCCTGAATCTTGGTTATGGCGGTGACACCTTGACAAAAGTGAGAGAAAATTTAAAAATAATCGCAAAATATGCGCCTGTGATGGAGGTTGTAAATACTAAATTTACATGGTCGGTTTCAGAAACAGCCTATAAGTTTCCATTTATTCAGATTCAAGAATCAGTATTTAAAATCCATTTTCAATCGAATTCCACAGCTGTTTCTTTTGACATTGACGCACAAATCAAAAACCATACAGCACGCAACGTTATCGGTTATTTACCTGCAACAAAAAAATCAAAGAAAACAATCATGATTACGGCTCACTATGACCATTTAGGTAGAATGGGATCTTCGACTTATTTTCCTGGTGCCAACGATAACGCGAGTGGTAATGGAATGTTGATTTCATTGGCTGAAAAGTTCAAAGCGAAAGGATTAAAAAAATACAATCTTTTGTTTGTCGCTTTTGCAGGAGAAGAAATAGGTTTGTATGGTTCAAAGTATATGGTTTCGCATCCGCCAGTTGATTTGAAAAGCGTTCATTTTCTATTGAACCTTGACATCATGGGAAGTGGTGAAGAAGGAATTACGGTTGTCAATGCAACACTTTTCCCTGAGGAATTTACACGTTTGGAAAACATCAACAAAGGAAAAAATTACATTGCACAAATCAAACGCCGTGGACCTGCTGCCAATTCTGACCATTATTTCTTCACTGAAGCGGGTGTTCCTGCATTCTATATCTACACAATGGGTCCGAACAAACATTATCACGATATTTACGACACCTATCAAGAACTAAGTTTTAGTGCCTTTGGAAACCTTTCCAATTTGCTGGAGGAGTTTTTTAGAGGGATGAAGTGATTGTTAAGAGTTAAGAGTTTAAAGTGAAGGAATGGAATGAATTAAAACATACTACAACTTTAATCTTTCAGTTAGTCGCGGCGAATCAGTTCATTTCTTTGCTTCTAATAAAATCTTGTCACAAAAGTTACATTCATCAATGATGGAACTGAGTATCTTTGCATCATGGGAAAATTTAAAGATATCGTTGCTTCGGAGACACCAACATTGGTTGATTTTCATGCAACTTGGTGTGGACCTTGTAAAACAATGCATCCTGTCTTAGATAGTTTAAAAAAAGACATGGGAGAAAAAATTAGGATTCTAAAAATCGATGTGGACAAAAATCCTGCAATTGCTGATATTTATAAAATTCGAGGCGTTCCTACTTTTATGCTATTCAAAAAAGGGGAAGTGCTTTGGCGAGAAAGTGGTGCTTTTCCATTACATACTTTGAAAAGTAAAATCACAAACGCGATTTAAACCAATTCTTTTTTCGCCTTTGCTGTTCCGATTTTTGCCGTAATGTAATCAATCGCTAATTTTGGGCTGCGTGCTGGTGAGTGCGAACGTCCGTAGAAAATAATCTGTAAGTGTAACTTATTCCATTTTTCAATTGGAAATAAGGCTTTAGCATCGCGTTCTGTTTCAACCACATTCTTTCCTGAAGTCAAGCCCCAACGAATCAGCAAGCGATGAATATGTGTATCAACCGGAAACGCAGGAAAACCAAAAGATTGCGACATCACAACAGATGCAGTTTTGTGTCCAACCCCTGGTAATTCTTCTAATTGTTCAAAGGTTTGTGGTACTTCACCATTATATTTGTCTATCAAAATTTGTGACAGTCCCCAAATCGCTTTTGCCTTTTTGGGTGATAACCCACACGGACGAATAATCGCTTGAATTTCGGAAACTTCCAATTTGACCATATCAAATGGATTGTTCGCTCTTTTGAACAAAATCGGAGTGATTTTATTGACACGCTCATCTGTGCATTGAGCTGATAACAAAACAGCAATTGTCAAAGTATAAGGGTCGGAATGATCAAGCGGAATGGGTGTTTCTGGATAAAACTTTTCCAACTCTTCCATTACGTAAATTGCTTTTTGCTTTTTTGTCATATTAAAAAATTCCTATTGTAATTAAATGAAACCATCGATCTTCTGTCAACAGGTACAAACCTACCAAAATGCCCGAAACATAACGCGATAAGTAATGTCCAATCACGAAAAACGCATTATCTTTTTTGTAGAAATACATAAAAATCGGAAAAAGTAAAAACGGACTCAATACAAATTGAGCCCAATAAACCGTGAAATGAATCGGAATTTCAAAATATCGATTTTCAGAATAAATTTTGCCTTTAATTGGATTTCGAAAAATCTGACTCGATTCCAATACAAAAAAAGGATTATAATTAAAATCTTTGTTGTAAAACTCATTTGTCCACAGCTTTTTCCCAGATTTTGTTTTAATCAAACTTACTTGATGGCTACCAACACTGTGATAGATATCATTTGAATACTCCGTTACAACCTCCGGAATCGCTTGTGTGGGTAGAAAAAAATCAACAAGCATTACAACAAAAATAATTCCACATAAAATTGCAACCGATTTAAAAGCAATCCATGACCAACCTTTACGCAATGAACGATAAAAATTAAGTAATTCCTTTTCTTCGCGCATTTTCTTTTCTCTTGCATAGTTCCAAGCCTTTTCGCGATAAGCTCTCTGTTCTTCTTCAGTCTTTTCCTTTTGTTGTTCCTCGAAACTTTTAGCAGGAAACTTATCTTTTGAGAGCAAATAAATATAAGCTTCGTTGATCTCAATGAATCGTTTATTCGCATCCGGACTGGGATTCCGATCAGGGTGGTATTTTTTAGCAAGTTCTTTGTAGCGTTTTTTAATCAGTTGATCACTTGCGCCAAAAGGTAAACCTAGAATATCATAAAATCGGTTTCCAATCATTGGCTAGAATTTTAGATGTAGTTGCCTTTCGGTTTATTTTTCCGCTACTTGTTCGTTCAAAAGTAGGGATTATTGCAAACATTTTTGGTATTTCATACTTTGTAAGTAAAGTCTCAAAATCTGATTTTTTAAATGGACTATCAAGTTTACTTTCAAGCACTAAAGTTAGTTTATTACCCAGTAAATCATCCGAAATCGTAGAAATGAAAAACGGTATATTTAATAAACTAGCTAATT
>CAMDGP010000025.1 GCA_945897765.1 Chitinophaga pinensis | reverse complement strand
TTGTAACTTGCGTCTAAACGATCTCCTTTCAAATGTGAAAAAATCGTTTTTTGGTAATCAGTTTCATTGTAATTCACAACAAAATCAGCACCTAAATCCTTTACTAATTGCGTTTTTGAAGTGTTGCCAATTTTTGCTATAACATAAGCTCCACGACGTTTTGCTAACTGAATCAAAATTGTTCCAACTCCACCCGCTGCTGCATGAATCAATACTTTATCTCCTTTTTGAATAGGCGAAAGTACATCAGACATATAAAAAGCTGTAACTGCTTGTGTACACAATGCCATCACAGTTTCTGCTGGCATGTCATTGATTGGAACTATTCCATAATCTTTAGCAACGACATGTTTTCCATATCCTCCAAAGCGACAAAAAGCCAATACGCGTTTACCAATCAATGATTTATCTACATTTGGACCAACTTCAACAACTTTTCCCACCAATTCATAGCCAATCACACAGGGCATTGGAGGCGCCTCACGGTACAAACCATTTCTGGCCATTACATCTGCATAATTTAACCCAAAAGCTTCACTTTCCACTAACACATCATTGGCTCCCAAAACAGGAATTTCAAGTGTTCTTCGCTCAAAAGCTTGATTGGCAGTACCTTTTTTTATTAAATAGATTGCTTCAGATTTCATTAATTTAAATTGAAAATGTATGTTATAAAATTCGTTATAAGACTTACAGTTTGGTTAATACTAAGTGCATGAAATGTAAAAATAGTTATAAAGAGATGAATACATAAAAATTATAAGGAAGAGATTCAAAGGTTTAACATAAAGATTAGGGCTGCAAATAATACCGAAGAAACATATAATAAGGTTTACTACCAGAGGTAACATCACAGATAATATCAATTTAAATTCATTGTATTATTCATTTGTAGTTTTAGCATTTACGTTTCTAGTCTTTATTTAGATTTGGTTTTAGAGTTTCTTTAATTGGTATTAGTTAAAGAAAAAAATGAGCACAATTTCTTTTAACTTTGCAGCTTCAACACCAAAAGATTATGAGCAAGAAATATCAAGAATACAAAGGTCTGAACCTTCCAAACGTTGCAAGTGAAGTACTCGAAAGATGGAATAAAGCATCTATTTTTGAGAAATCCATTAGCTCCCGCGAAGGAAATCCATCGTATGTGTTCTTCGAAGGGCCGCCATCAGCAAACGGTTTGCCTGGTATTCACCACGTAATGGCCCGCTCGATAAAAGATATTTTTTGCCGCTATAAAACATTGAAAGGCTTTCAAGTAAAACGTAAAGCGGGCTGGGATACACACGGACTTCCAGTTGAATTGGGCGTTGAAAAAGAATTGGGAATCACCAAAGAAGACATCGGAACTAAAATCACAGTGGACGAATACAACGACGCGTGTAGAAAAGCTGTTATGCGCTACACCGACATCTGGAACGACCTTACGTTGAAAATGGGTTACTGGGTGGATATGGAAAATCCATACATCACCTACGAACCAAAATACATGGAATCGGTTTGGTGGTTGATCGCACAATTATACAACAAAGGACTATTATACAAAGGCTACACAATTCAACCCTATTCCCCAAAAGCTGGAACGGGACTTTCGTCGCACGAAATAAACCAACCAGGATGTTATAAAGACGTGAAGGATACGACGGTGGTGGCGATGTTTAAGGTTGTGGAGAGTGAAAAAACGCCGTTTGATGGTATATCAATAAATAATGGTCATGCAGTAGGGACAAGTCGCGACTTGTCCCTACTGGCATGGACCACAACCCCATGGACATTACCATCAAACACCGCTTTAACCGTTGGACCGAACATCGAATACGCGCTAGTTTCCACATTTAACCAATATACATTCGAACCAATCAACGTTATTTTGGCTAAAAATCTTGTTGGGTATCAATTCGGAAAAGGATTTCAAGTTGTTGAAAATGAAGCAGATTTAGCTAATTATTCAGCTGGTGATAAAACCATTCCTTATTTCGTTGCTGGAACTTGTTTGGGGAAAGAACTAGTTGGAATTCGCTACGAACAATTGATGCCTTACTGCTTGCCGGATGAAAATCCAGAAAAATCATTTGTTGTGATTCCTGGAGATTTCGTGACAACAGAAGATGGAACAGGAATCGTGCACACCGCGCCGACTTTTGGTGCAGATGATGCGAAAGTGGCAAAAGATGCAGGTGTTCCGCCGATGTTAGTGAAAGATGAAAATAACAACCTCGTTCCTTTAGTGGATTTACAAGGTCGTTTCCGTCCTGAAGTAACTGATTTCGCTGGAATGTACGTTAAAAATGAATATTACGACGATGGAACTGCGCCTGAAAAATCGGTTGATGTTCAAATCGCCATTAAATTAAAAGAAGAAAACAAGGCTTTTAAAGTCGAAAAATACGAGCATAGTTACCCACATTGCTGGAGAACAGACAAACCTATTTTGTACTATCCACTGGACTCTTGGTTCATTCGCGTGACGGACAAAAAAGACCGCATGGTAGAATTGAACAATACCATCAATTGGAAACCAGAATCAACAGGTTCAGGACGTTTCGGAAAATGGTTGGAAAACGCCAACGATTGGAACCTTTCACGCTCGCGCTATTGGGGAATTCCGATTCCAATTTGGTCAACGGAAGAAGGTGACGAACGTGTGTGCATTGGCTCTGTTGAAAACTTGAAAAACGAAGCAGATAAATCGGTTGCAGCTGGTTTAATGACTGAAAATCCATTGGCGAATTACGAAATTGGTAATATGTCAGCTGAAAATTATGCGCAAATTGACTTACACAAACATTTAGTGGACCAAATCGTGTTGGTTTCTCCTTCAGGAAAACCAATGAAACGCGAATCAGACCTCATCGACGTTTGGTTTGACTCAGGTGCGATGCCCTATGCGCAGTGGCACTACCCTTTTGAAAACAAAGAATTAATTGAAAACAGAACAGGATATCCTGCTGATTTCATTGCGGAAGGTGTGGATCAAACACGTGGTTGGTTCTATACGTTACACGCAATTGCAACAATGGTTTTTGATTCTGTTGCTTATAAAAACGTGGTTTCAAACGGTTTGGTTTTAGACAAAAACGGACAGAAAATGTCGAAACGTTTGGGTAATGCTGTCGATCCATTTTCAACTTTAGAAAAATACGGGCCTGATGCGACGCGTTGGTACATGATTACGAATGCGCAACCTTGGGACAATTTGAAATTTGACTTGGAAGGAATCGCTGAAATTCAACGTAAATTCTTTGGAACGCTTTACAATACGTATTCGTTTTTCTCTTTGTATGCGAACATCGACGGATTTGATTTTTCAGAGGCTGAAGTTCCTTTGAATGAGCGTCCTGAAATCGATCGTTGGGTGCTTTCTAAATTAAATTCATTAGTGAAAGATGTCGATGCTGCCTACTCAGATTACGAACCGACAAAAGCTAGGCGCGCGATTCAAGATTTCGTGAGCGATCAATTGTCGAATTGGTACGTGCGTTTGTGTAGAAGACGTTACTGGAAAAGCGACGACCCGAAAGATAAATTGTGTGCATATCAAACGCTTTATACGTGCTTGGAAACCGTAGCTTTATTAGCTGCACCGATAGCACCTTTCTATATGGATCAATTGTTCTTGGACTTGAATAAAGTTTCTGGTAAAAACACAGCTGAATCCGTTCATTTGGCGAATTTCCCTGCCGTAAACGAAAGTTGGATTGACAAAAAATTAGAAGCGCAAATGGAATTGGCACAACAAGCTTGTTCCTTGGTACTAGGTTTGCGCAAGAAACACAATATCCGAGTGCGTCAACCTTTGCAAAAAATCATGATTCCTGTTTTGAACAAAGAAGTGGCAGAAAATTTGAAGCACGTTCAAGACTTGATTCTTTCCGAAGTGAATGTAAAAGAGTTAGAATTGTTGGGTGATGGTGATGGAATTTTAGTGAAAAGTATAAAGCCAAATTTCAAAACTATCGGTCCGAAATACGGTAAACAGATGAAGGCAATTGCTGGAATTGTCGCTGGATTTTCACAAGACGATATAGCTGCGATTGAACAAAATAATGGTTGGTCAGGAAGCATTGAAGGAACAGAAATCAACTTGGATTTAGCCGACTTTGAAATCAATGCGCAAGACATTCCGGGATGGTTGGTTGCAAGCGAAAGTGGACTAACTGTTGCTTTAGATATTACCATTTCTGAAAACTTAAAATCAGAAGGAATTGCACGAGAAATCGTAAATAGAGTTCAAAACTTGCGAAAAGACAGTGGTTTGGACGTAACTGACCGCATCACTTTGAACATCGAAACAAGCGATTTTATACAAGCTGCAACCCTTGCCAACAAGGAATATATGTGCGCGGAAGTATTGGCAAATGATATTCATTTTACGACAGTAAATGCAAGTGCTTTTGTAACTGATATTGAATCAGAAGGTGATACAAAAATTGAGTTAGTAAAGGTGTGAATTAGATGTCGTTATGCTTTTAATTCTTTAATAAATTACTCTCTAAAATTGATTGCATTTCTAAAGGAAATATGAATATTGAAATAGTGTATTAAACCTAAAAAAACGCACACAACTAGTAGTAATCATTTATAAAAATATACTTAAAACAGGTAATTCTACCTGATTCTTTTTTCTAAAATTTGGGATAATTTTGTAAAAAAATTAAATTCTCTAGGTTTTATGCGCATCGTTATTCTTTTCCTTCTATTAAATTTTGGGTTAATGGCTCAAAGAAACAATCCTCCAACAAAAAATGGCTCTCAAAAAAAAGGCTTTGAATATGAGTTAATTGGGGATTTTTCTTCTGAACCATATTTTACTGCAGATTTTAATTTCTTACGATTAATGAATTATGGGAATTATGTAAACTTTGGAGTTGGAGCTGGTATAGGATGTTATAATATTGCAAACAAAGTATCATTAGAAACTGATTTTGCTTATAATTATTTCACTTATACATACAAAGGTGCTGGATATACTTTTGGAATAGAAGATTATGATAAAAAAAACAGTTTAGAATATGGCGGTACAATAGGATATAATTTGTTTCAAACAAAAAAAGAAATTAAAGAATGCTATACGCCAATGCAAAGTGAAGGTAATGTTATTTTATATTCAATGTTGCCAGCCACTGAATCTGTAACATATTCCGCACATTTAGGCTTTAAATCAATTGGTATGTTCAATGAAAGTGCACCTTCATTTACTGCCTCTTTTTATGATTCTCAAACTAATTCAACTTCTGTTTATTATGGAGAAAATACAGTTACTAGTTTTTTTCAAAATAGTTCAGTTTACTTAGGATTAAAAAGAACATCAATTATTGATACGAGGTATTTGACGAAAGATTATGGAGAAGTTAGTTCTGATAATTTAACAGAAATTTATGGCGGTATTTTAATAGGTTTTAAGCCAAAATTTCCTGAAATATTTCAATACATTAAAGATGAAACTTATACAGATGAAATAAACTCTGTAGAACAGATCTCTACAAATGGACAAACAGAACTCGAAAGTAGTTATAAGTTTTTACCTGTTGGAATAAAGGCTGGATTAGTTAAATCAAGTAAATCTTCTGCTTTTGGAATTAATTTTGAAGTTGCAGTGTACCCTGGTTATTGTAGCGGTGTACTTCAACAAGCGTCTATTAGGGCAGGTATAATTTATAGAATAGTTAAAAAATTTAAGTAAGATGAGAAAATTATTTTTTGGAATATCAACATTTATAAGTTGTGTTTCTTTTGCACAAAATGACATTCAGACGGCTGTTTTTCCAGATGGAACAGAGGTAGATTATCAGGTGTTTTCAAATGAAATAAAAGACATGGAAAAGTTAAATGTTTTTTTAGAAATTAATACACGTTCAACTTTAACCTTGGGTCCGAGTGTTTCATATACATTGCCTGAGGTTTTCATTTCAAAAGTACACTTAGGTTTTGTTGAAAAACAATTTGGTAAATTTAGTATTGAAAACACTTGGTATTTTAAGAGTTCAGAAAAAGAGAAAAGTTTTCCCATAACTCTTAAAGCAATTTCAAATGGTAACACTACAACTAAATTTGTTACAAAACAGCCTGTCCAAATTAAGAAACAATTTGGTGCAAGATTGGGCTATTTATCAGGAAATTACCAAACGGATGGTCTTTTTAGAGTTAATGCAAAAGCAAACGAATTATCATTAGGAGTTTCTTATTCTAAAACTAAATTTATAAAATATAAAACACTTTCTGGAAGTAAACCTCGAGAACATTCTAAATTTGGAAGAACAAATGTTTATGCCGAAATGATAAATTATCATGCAATAAAAAATATTATAACTGACGAGTTAGATTATGATTACTCAATTATTCCATCAAAAGCAAAAACAGGATTTAGAATTGGTTTAGAGGGACAATCTGGTAATAGTAAATTTGGGTTGTCTTATTTTTTAGGAATTGAAACCCCTTTAAGTAAACTCTTTTTTATTCAACCATTTGGTGGGGTTGGTGTATATTTCTCTTTTTTATAACTAATTTATTTTGAAATTTTATTTATTTCTACTTTTTGGTATTTGTTCCAATTTCATTTTTTCTCAATCAAGAAATACTTCTGCTAAGGAAATTGCTGATTTGAAAGGTAGAATAATGATTGTGTCAAGTCAAATTTCAAATCAAGAAATTTATGATAACATTCTTTATGCATTTAAGCAAGAATGGACATATTCTGATTCAGTTATTCAAATGCAAACAGGGCTTGCTACTCGATTGTTGTTTAGCACAGAAAAAAAATATGTTCGGGTACAACTAAAAACATATAGCTTAGGAAGCGGAGGTGCTACAATTGATTATGAGGGCGATGATAAACGAGTTACATCAGGTGTTGGTCGTATTTCAAAATTACTAATTAGTACTGAAAAGGGGGAAACATATTTTATCGCATTGCCAACAGACCCAGATTTTACAAAAGAAATGTTTGTTGAAGCAGTTCGTCGAGGAATATTTATAATGAAAGAAATTGAAGAAGTTGGAAGTTGGAATAAGGCATATATTGGTTTAGAAAAAAAATATGCAAGTGAAATTAACAATAAAACTCTTTTGATTTGTGATACAGACATTGAAGATACAATTCAAAAAAATAAAATTCAATCGATAATTCCCTTTGAGAGTAAATTTGTTCCAATTGAAACTATCGATTCTTTAATTCAAAATAAGGTAGAAGGTTTTGCTTATATTGTTGTGACGGGAGAAAATATTAGTGCAAACACAAAATACGTCTGTTCTACTACGGATGGAAAAGTCATAACTAGAGATCATAGCGCATCTGTAACTTCGATTTATTCATTTCAGTCTGATAGTAAAGCGAAGTATTTTTTACGACCTCAAGATATAAAAAGTATAATAAAAAACTTACAATAGCTCGTTTTGCGCTGACGTGTTAGCAAATGAAATTCATTTTACAACCATAAATGCAATTGATTTTGTTACTCATATTCAAACTTAATGCGACACGAAAATTGAGTTGAAGAAGGCATAAGATTTCCAAACTATTGCCATAGAGAAACTCAGTCAACAGTTTTACTTAACCAAAACCATTCCTATAAAAACTGCCAAAATTCCAAACAGAACGCTTGAAGTAATGTAAAGCGCAGGAATCACATAATTTCCGCTTTGAATCAGTTGGATGTTTTCGGCAGAAAAGGTTGAAAAAGTTGTGTAACCTCCACAAAAACCGGTGATGAGTAAATACTTCAAATCGTCGTTGGGTGAAAGTTGTTTTCCAAATACTCCTATCAAAATTCCGATTAGTAGACAACCGAAAATGTTCACAGAAAAAGTTGCTAATGGAAAAGGGTTGTCGTAAAATTTGCCAACAATATAAGCTGTTAAATACCGCATTACGCTACCTAATCCGCCACCAATACCAACAAGAAGAAGTGTTTTTATCATTTTATAGTTGGATTTTAACTCGTTTTCGAATAAAAAACATTAAGTCAATTCTAACTTGATTTTCGCTTTAAAAGTAGTAAGAATTGTGAAATTGCTTGGTTTAATTTCTTCGTTGAAAATTATAAATTTTAAGGAGTTTATTTTTACTTGTCTTAATGATGCACTTGGTCGTTTGGTTATCATTTCATTATTTTTATATGAATAGTAAAAGATTTTAATTTGTTAAATTTATATTTACTTGATTTATAAGTAGCTATGAAAATTAAACCTTATACAACTAAACTATTTTTTTTCCTTTCCTTTCTTTTTGCAATTACCCCACTTTTTTCACAAATTGAAAGTGAAGAAACGATTTACCAATTAAAAAAAGCGCTTTCTGTTCATCTTGGAACTGTTTCAAATGACACGATTCTTTCAACTGTAATTATTGAAGACATTAACAAAGAATCACTTCGCCATCAGACTAAAAATGAAAAAATATTAATTTGTGGAGCACCTTTTTTACACAGTGTTGCCTCTGGTGACCCACTAGAAGACCGAGTAATTATTTGGACAAGATGGACACCTCCTGTTTCTTTTGAAGGTTCAAAAACTATAAATTATCAGATTTCAAATACCATTGATTTCGCCCAAATTCTTCAAGAAAATGCTGTTTTAACCGATTCTTCAAAAGATTTTACTGTTAAAGTTGATGTTCTAAATCTGGAACCAGGCACTTATTATTATTATCGATTTATTGCTGCTGCAGATACTTCAGTTATTGGTCGAACTAAAACAGCAAGCGTTGGAAATATTGATAATGTAAGATTAGCATTTGTGAATTGCAACGATTACCGTCGTGGTTATTTCAACGCTTACAAAACCTTAGCAAACCAAAATAATGTCGATGCAGTTGTTCATTTAGGTGACTACATTTACGAAACAGGAGGTGGTCCAGAAGGACGTAAACACGAGCCCGACGCAGAAATTTGGAAGTTAAACGATTACCGAATGCGCTATTCTCAGTATAAATTAGATAGTAATTTAGCACGTTGTCATCAAGTTTATCCATTTATACAAATTTGGGACGATCACGATATTGTTGTTGATGCGGTTACGGATACTTCTTTGAGACATGAGGAAGAGTTCGGAAGTTATCAATTAAGAAAAAATAGAGCGATTCAAGCTTTTAGAGAATGGAATCCTATTCGAGAACTTTCGACAACTGATCAAATTAAGAACTGGCGAAAATTTTCTTATGGATCCATGTTGGATTTATTTATGTTGGATGTTCGACTTTATGACAGAAGTTCATTCGCAGTCGATCAAAATGATACAATTTATAATTCACCTTACGCAAAAATGTGTGGACCAGAACAATTAAATTGGTTGAAAGAGGAGCTATACAATTCTACAGCAAAATGGAAAGTAATAGCTAATGGTTTGATGTTCGGTCAATTACAAGTGGCTAGTGTTCCTTTAGTTTTTGAAAATTGGGATGGATACAATTATGAAAGAGATCAATTATTCAATTTAATAGATACGGCAGATATAAAAAATGTAATTGTTTATTCAGGTGATTTTCACTGTTCATTTGCTTCTAATCTAGCTAAAAACCCGTATAATTTCACAAGTTACAATCCTTTAAATGGAAATGGCTCACTTGCTGTAGAATTTATACCTCCAAGTTTATCTTCTGATAATTTTGATGAAGGAAATGATTTTGGATTGGGTTCAGGAAATGCTGGAGTTGCTCAAACATTAATAACCACAAGTAATTCCCACATACGATTTTGTGATTTGACGAAACATGGCTATGGATTACTTGATTTACAAAATGATCGTGCTCAAAATGAATTTTGGTTTTTGCAAAATATTATGGACCCGTTAAATATGAACGAATCTGCAGCATCAATTTGGCGTGTTTTAAATAACGAAGGAAAATTAACAAGCGGAGGAAGTGTTTCTATACCAAATTTTAGTACACCCGAAGCTCCAAAAGCATGTCTTGATCCGTTTGCAAGTACTTCAGAAGTAACACCATTTGTTATTCATTTATTTCCAAATCCTTTTCACGACTGGATTAAAGTTGAATTTGTTTCAAACGACGGAACACCAATTAATTTCTCTATTACAGATTGTAGTGGAAAGGTCTTGAAATCACAAAAAGAAACTTCTTTTAATTTAGGGCAAAATACGTTTTGGATTCCAACTTCTGAATTAAGTACAGGTTGTTATTTACTAAAAATCAAACAAGGTTCAAGTGAACAAATTAAAAAACTCACCAAAGTTTAAATGTTTGATTTCAAGTTTATACCAGCTTTTTAAATTCTTCTGTCGACTGAACTGGAGCAAAACAAACTCCTTTTTTGCAAACGTAAATTCCGTCAGATTTATGGTTTTCTGAGTTTGGAATTTCTAAGTGAAAAGTTGCAACTGAGTAGGTGTTAAGATTAAAAGCAATCGATTGTTGAACTTCGCGCGTGTTGTCGATTGTAACAATTTCATCCACACCGTGAAGAAGTCTTAAAAGCAAAAGTCCCCAGTTGGAATAACCAGAGCCATATTGTTCCATTCCGTCGTAAACATTGGCTAACATTTGTTCTGCGTTTGCTATCCAATTTTCGTTTCTAAAATAGTGCCCCATCAATAAAAAGTTATTTGCCATGATGGAATTACTTGCCGGAAGAACATTGTCGTTTAGTTCCATTTTGCGCGTTATCAACTCCGAATTTTTTGTTGTGAAGAAGCACATTTTACTTTCTTCATGTTGAAATTCCGTTTCGACCTTTTCAGTCAATAGTTTTGCTGTTTTCAACCATTTCAGTTCAGCCGTTAATTGATACAATTGTATGAAAGCCTCGATTACATTTGCATAATCTTCCAAAAATCCTTCAATGGAAGTTTTACCTTGTGCGTAGTTGCGATAAAGTATTCCGTTGGTAATTTGTTTTTCAAGTATCCAATTCCCAACTTTTCTAGCGGCAAGTAAAAACTCGTCGTCTTCAAATGCACGATAAGCAGCACACAATCCTGTAATCGTTAATGCATTCCAAGAAGTCAAACATTTTGTGTCAAGTCCTGGTTTGATGCGTTTATTTCGATCGTGAAGTAAGGTATCGTTGACTTGCGTTACTTTTTTACGTAACGTTTCCAACGACCAATTTTGATTTTTTGCAAAGTATTCGTCACTTTCGGTTTTTAATAAAATGTACTTCTCATCTTCCCAATATCCACGTTGATTAATGTTGTAATAATCTTTTACCCAAGCAAAATCTTCCTGCAAAAGACTTAGTAATTCTTCTTTTGACCAGCAATAGAATTTTCCTTCTTCACCCTCGGTATCTGCGTCTAAAGCACTGTAAAAAGCGCCAGATTCATCTTGCATTTCGCGCTGCAACCAAGCAACTGTTTGATACACTAAAGTTTTGTAACTATCTTTTTTCAAATGACGATAAGCTTCACTATACAATTGAATGAGTTGACCATTGTCATACAGCATTTTCTCAAAGTGGGGAACTTTCCATAGCATATCAACTGAATAGCGCGCAAAACCTCCACCTATTTGGTCGTAAATTCCACCTTGTAGCATTTTATCAAGTGTCAATTCAACGTGATTTCTAACCTTTTCATCCTGAAAATGGTGCGCAAATTCAAGCAGAAAAAGGTAATTATTTGGCAATGGAAACTTTGGCGAGCGCGAGGGTCCTCCTTCTAAATTGTCAAAATTGCGTGACCAACGTATTAACATTTCGTGCAGTTTCTCATCACTCCATTTTTCTATTGGACTTGGAACTGCTATCAATTCACTTTTTGAAACACCTTCTTCCAATTGTGCTGCATATTCCAACACGCGTTCAGGGTCTTTTTCTTGTGTGTAAACCAATGATTTTAATACGTTCATCCATTGATCTTTTGGAAAATAAGTTCCACCGTAAATCGGACGACCATCAGGTAACGTGAAACAATTCAGCGGCCAACCACCTCGTTGCGTCATCAATTGTACAGCTGTCATATAAATCTGATCAATATCAGGGCGCTCTTCTCGATCGACTTTGATACAAACAAAATGTTGATTCATATAAGTTGCCAATTCTTCATTCTCGAAACATTCATGCTCCATCACGTGACACCAATGGCAAGCTGAGTAACCAATACTAACCAATACCAATTTATTTTCTTGCTTCGCCTTTTCAAAAGCTACCTGACTCCAAGGTTTCCAATCAACAGGATTGTGAGCGTGTTGCTGTAAATAAAGCGATGACTCGTGAATTAGGTCGTTTGGTTTCATTGAATTAGTTTTTTTGCACTCGTTTTGTGAAAATTACTTATTTGAGTTGTAATTTCATCAAAATTTTAAATTCATTTTACTCAAAATAGTTTTATGACAGAACAATCCATCACTAAAAAGGTCTTTTATAAACGAAAGAAATTTTGGATACGATTTACACTTTTACTTTTCTTGATTCCCACTTTATTGTTTTCAACGGTTGTAGTTGTTGTTTATGCAAAGCAAGACGAAATCGTCAAAGAGTTGATTGCCAAAGCAAACGAAGACTTCGAAGGTGCAATTCGTATAAAAGATAGTCATGTTTCTCCTTTTGCTAATTTTCCTTACATCTCCATTGATTTAGAAGATTTGGAAATTTTTGAAGGTAAAGATACAAAGCTAAAAAATCGCCTTTTACACTTGGGAGATGTGTATGTGGGGTTCAATTTAATGAGTTTAATAAACGGCAATTATAAGATAAAATCCATTAAATTGAAGAATGGAAAAATTCGTTTGATTCAACATGTTGACGGTTCATTTAATATTGCAAATGCACTTAAATCGAAGAAACCAGTTGAAAAAGTCGAAGAAGAATTGCATTTGGATTTGCAGTCGATTAAATTAGACCACATTGATATAACTAAATTAAATGAAGCTACTAATCAGTTAGTTGACGCTTACATTACTGATGCAAAAACAGCGTTTTCTACTTCCAACAAACATACAAGCGTCGATTTTGAGTCCCGCTTTGAACTCAGTATAATCGACGGAAAAGATACAACTTTCATCAAACGAAAGCATTTTTATGTCAAAACTGAAGTCGATATTGACCACCTTAAAAAACAAATGCTTATTGCCCCAACTGAGATTGAACTTGAAAAGGCAACTTTTGGTTTTAAAGGTAAAGTCGACTTAACAAAAGATATGAATTTGGATTTGCGCTTTGAAGGTGAAAAACCCGATTTCAATTTATTTATAGCACTTGCACCCGAAGAATTGGCAACAACGCTTGAAAATTTCAACAATAAAGGCAAGATTTTCTTTGAAGCAAGTGTAATAGGTCCTTCTTTAAATGGAAATACGCCAGCAATCAATGCGCGTTTTGTTTGCAAAGAAGGTTTTTTTGACAATACGGAGACAGGAAAAAAATTAGATAAAATCGGCTTCAAAGGTTCGTTTACCAATGGAAAAGAACGAAATAACTCCACGATGAAATTTGAGTTAGAAAATTTTTCAGCCAAACCAGAAGCAGGAGTATTTAGTGGAAAATTAGTGGTGAAAAATTTCGATTCTCCCGATATTGACATGCAACTAAAATCAGATTTTGACTTAGATTACCTTACCAAATTTCTCAACCTTAAAGAGTTAAAAGGGCTTTCGGGGAGAGTTGCTTTAACTATGAATTTCCACGACATCATCGATTTTGAACATCCAGAAAAAAGCATCGAAAAACTCAACGAATCCTATTACAGCGTTTTAGAAATTGAGAATCTAAAGTTTAAATCAAAAGATTTTCATTTGCCATTGGAGCGTTTAAATATGAAAGCGACACTCAAAGGGCATAAGGCAGTAATTGAAAAATTCAACATTCAAATCGGAAAATCAGATTTGACAATTTCAGGGAAAGTGAGCGATTTACCTGCAATTATTCACCATACAGCCATTCCTGTTCAAACAGATTTGATAATTAAATCTAATTTTCTCGATATTCAAGAACTTACTAAAACATCAGATGAGGTGAAAGGAATCGATGAACAAATCGAGAATCTAAGTTTAGGATTGAAATTTTTGAGTTCAGCAAAAGCAATGAGTGAATCACCTAATCTACCAATTGGTGAGTTTTTTATTGAAAATCTCTATGCAAAATTGAAACATTATCCTCACACCTTGCATGATTTTCATGCAGACGTTTACATTAAAGACAAAGATTTCAGAGTCGTAGATTTCACAGGATTTATTGATAAATCTGATTTTCATTTTTCGGGGCAACTAGAAAATTACAGCTTGTGGTTGGATGACAAAATGAATGGTGACACAAAAATTGATTTTGATTTAACTTCCAAATTGATGCAGTTCGATAACTTATTCACTTACGGCGGCGAACGTTTTGTACCAGAAGATTATCGCCACGAGGAAGGCAAAAACTTAAAACTTCATGGAAGTGCTGCTTTACATTTTAATCATGGACTAAAATCTACTGATTTACAGTTAACCCAATTGGACGGGAATTTGAAAGTTCACCCTTTGCATTTCGAGAAATTTAGCGGAAGAATTCATTATCAAGACGACCAATTATCCATTAAAAAACTGAAAGGAACGCTCGGAAAATCAAACTTTGTGGCCGACGTAGAATACTTTTTAGGTGAAGGAAACGGTAAAAAAGAGAATTTCATTCATTTGTTGAGTGCTCGTTTGGACTTTGATGAATTAATGAAATTTCAGCTACCTTCAAGTCAGAAAGAATCTGATGTAAAAGTAAATCACGATGCTGTTTTTTCCATTTATGATTTTGATTTTCCTGATTTACACTTGATGCTCGATATTGCTCACTTAAATTACCACCATCATTTATTGGATCACTTTAAGTCGGATATAAAAGTGGCGAAAAATCACACAATTCATTTCAATACGTTCTCTTTTGACGCAGCAGGTGGACATTTCGACGTAAAAGGTTATTTAAGTGGAAGTGACAAAAAACACATTTATTTCAAACCAGATATTCGGTTAAAGAATGTCGATTTGGATAAATTCATGGTGAAATTTGAAAACTTCGGTCAAGACTATTTGGTCTCTGAGAATCTTCATGGAAAATTTACAGGTCACATTACAGGAAAAGTTCACCTGCATGCGGATTTAGTCCCAAAAACGGATGATTCTGAACTTTCGATTGAAATGTTGGTCTTGAATGGACGTTTGGAAAACTATGCGCCAATTGTTGCTTTGGGTGAATATTTCCAAGATAAGAACGTAAATAAAGTGCTATTCGACACACTTTCAAACACCTTAACCGTAAAAAAATCTGTTCTAACCATTCCAAAAATGACCATCAATTCAAGTTTAGGTTTTATGGAAATCAGAGGAACTCAACACATAGATAATGAGATGAAAATGGATTACGTGATTGGTGTTCCTTGGAAAATGATTGGAAAAGTAGGTGGGCAAAAACTCTTT
>CAMDGP010000024.1 GCA_945897765.1 Chitinophaga pinensis | reverse complement strand
TTTCAATTAGTCCCCCATGTAAATCATAAAGGTGAAATAGTGTGTTTGATAAACCAATTGAGTTTACATTTAGCAACAAATAATCGTTAGTTGGATTGGGATATGCCTGCACAACAAGACTTATTTGGTAATTATCCAAACCTAGTGTTGAGATTTCATAAGGTTGTTGAACACCTTCTGCCACTATTACATCTGAACCATAAATATAAGTATAAACAACTTGTCCTATACTATATGAAAATGTTCCTCCGATACCTGAAGCATCACCACCTGCTGAAGCAGTTGTTTGTTGTGCTTGTATTGATGTTATTGCATAGACAAATATAATTAGCGAAATTATTTTTTTCATTTTTTTTAGAATTTTATTTTATTAACTCAATCGCAAACTGACCGCTAACCTATACATACTCGAAACAAACTTTAGCTGAGCATTCCATTTTAATGCGAAACTCGAAAAGTTGTTTCGTTTTTTCAATAATCAAATATATACTTTTTGCATTTTAAATCGTCAATTGGGCTTCTAATTTGTTAAATGCTAATTGAGCGCACATAGGTATATCTCATTTTTTTTTACCCCTCGAATAACCAAGTAATTCTTGAATGTATACTCAATAAACTTTCCAACATCAAGCATCAAGTATATATTCCAAGAATCGTTCAATCACCCCAAAAATCGTCAGTTGTTCTTTTTCAGTCAAACAATACGGTGGGTTGATGAACAATACATTTCCCAAAGGGCGCAAGAGTAAACCATTTTCAAGGAAAAAAGTGTAAGCCGTGTCGCGGATTTTGGAGAAGTAACCTGAAGGTCCGTCGGTTTTTAAATCGAGTGCTAAAATTGTTCCGTAAACACGTGCATTGTCGATGACTGGGTGCTTTTCGAGTTTTTCAAGGAAGATTAAATTGCGTGTTTCAATCGCTTTGATGTTTTTCCAAGTTGCTGCTTGTTCGAACAAATCTAAACTTGCACACGCTGCTGCACATGCCAATGGATTTCCAGTAAAAGAATGCCCGTGTAGGAAAGCTTTCGCACGCTCATCGCTTAAAAAGGCGTCAAAAATAGCGTTGGTGGCAACTGTTAAACCTAAAGGCAAAACACCACCTGTCAATCCCTTGGAAAGGCAAATGATATCTGGTCGAACGTTCGTGTGTTCAAAGGCAAAAAGTGTTCCCGTGCGACCAAAAGCGGTCATGATTTCATCAAAAATAACGAGTACATTGTTGGCTTTTGCGAGTTTTACCAACTCTTCCAAAAACGAAACCGAATAAAAACGCATTCCAGCCGATCCTTGAATCAAGGGTTCTACAATTAAACTGATAAATTCGCCCGATTCAAAAAGGGTTTTCGCTTGCGCTAAGAGTTGTTTTTCGTTCGCCTCAGTCGGGAATTCTAAGAAATCCACGTTGAAGAAAAAAGGTTCAAATGGAGCGTTGAAATAATCGCGTTCACCCACCGACATTGCTCCAAACGTGTCACCGTGATAAGCGCCTTCCAAAGCTAAAACACGCGATTTCTTAATTCCTTGATTGTGCCAGAATTGCATGCACATTTTAATCGCTACTTCAACTGCTGTAGAACCTTTGTCAGAAAAGAAGACTTTTTGTAAATCGCAATTGAGTTTCTCAACGATTCGCTTCGATAATTCAATGGCTTTTTCGTGTGTCGCTCCTGCAAAAATTACGTGGTCAATTGCAGCAAATTGCGTTTGAATGGCTTTTGCAATGTGTTCATTTCCATGTCCGTGCACATTTACCCACCAGGAAGAATTACAGTCCAAAAATTGTTTTCCGTCCGCTGTGAAAAGTGTTGAGTTTTTTGCACTAGAAATCAATAAGGGAGAAGGTTCCGTCTGAATTTGTGTAAACGGATGCCACACGTATTTTGCGTCGTCATCTAAACTACTCATAGGCCAAATTTAGCCAAAGTTTCGGGAGTACGCAGTTGGGTTGCGAAAGTTGAAATCGATTCTTTGGAAAGGTTTTCAAAAATCGGAACGTGAAATAAGGTTGGAATCTGTGTTTTAGTGAAAATCAATTCTTCAGTCATTGGTAATTCATCACCCACATAAATAATTCCTAAAATGGGAATATTTCGGTTGCGAAGGGTTTCAATGCTCATCAAAGTATGGTTAATACTTCCTAAATAATGTCTTGAAATCAAGATAGTTGACAATTTCCACTCGGCTGCTAAATCGCAATACAATAAACCGTTTTCGTTGACTGGAACCATCAAACCTCCTGCGCCTTCAACGATTAAATTTCCAGTGAAATCTGGGAAAGTGAAATCCGCAGCTTCGATGTGAACGCCGTCTAATTTTGCTGAAACATGTGGAGATAGTGGTTGCGTCAATCGGAATTGTTCAGAGAAAAATTGAAACGTTTCAAAACTTACTAAACGCTCCACTTTCATACTATCGGTATTATCCAATTCACCCGACTGCACTGGTTTCCAGTAGTTTGCAAAAAGCAATTCACATAAAACAGAACTCACGATTGTTTTTCCAACATCGGTGCCAATTCCGCTTACAAAAAATGCGTGTTTCATGAATTTTAAATTTTGAGCACGAAGTTAAGGGTTATTGAAATAGTAAGAATTGAAAAAAGTAGTTTTGATGTTTTTTCAGTACAAAAACACAGAGCTAGCGGAGGAAAATACAATAGTTTATGAATAATCGGAGAATGTGATTTGATGAAAATAAAATTGAGTATACGCTTTCGAACCACTAAAAAATAATACATCTGTAATTCATAACTTGAATAAAAATCTCAATTTGGGTCATCATTAATTTTGCCTTTCTTTTTCCTTGATGCAAAAGAAACAAAAAATCAAGGCTCTGAATTTCTTTTTGTTCGCAAATATTTGTTCTATAATTATTTACAACTCGTGGCGAACAATTTTAACTCCTTTCTGAAACTTAAATTTTTCGAAAATGTTCTTACAGAAATTTTAAAAATTACCAGTTTCAGTTCAGAAGCTAAAACCTAGAAATTCAATGCCAATAGTGGTTTCGCTATTACTCAAATAAATAGTTCTCACTTCGAATAAAATATTCTTAACCCGAAAATAGCGTATTTAATCGAAGTGAAAACTATTTAGCCAGCATAAACGAAAAGGATTGGCAGTGAATCTTTTAGTTTCAACTTCTATTTTTCAAAAAATCAAACAAACAAAAATTCAATATGTTAAAAACAACTATTGTATCTTTGGGAATTCAAAACAAAACCAATGAACGATTTTCAACTCGACTTCACTGAAACAAACACAGATACTTGGAAAGCGCAAATTCTAAAAGAATTAAAAGACGATGCTGCAAAAATTGAATTTACAGATAAAATCGAAGAAATTTCGTTGGATATAACTAAAACTTCGGAAAAGGATTTTAATTCAGAAGTCATAAACGATTCAAATAACTGGAATGCAAGCGCTTTTATTGAAGTGAACGATGAAAAATCTGCAAATAATTTAGCACTAAAAAATTTAAACCAAGGTTGTAATGAGTTGATCTTCAATTTAAAATCAACAGAAATTGATTGGACAATCCTATTAAATGATATCGAAGTTGAATATATTCATACACGTTTACAGTTCACAAATACTGCGCAACTTAGCTCATTTTTATCCTCAAACTACGTTGCAAAAATTCAATACTTTTCTTTTGAAATCGATCCATTATCATGTGTTTTTGAAACCTTGGAGAATGAAATAAAATCCTTAACCTCAAATCGAGTTGTAAGTATTAATGGTTTTGAAATTCAACAAGTTGGAGCAACCACATGGCAAGAAATTGGTGTAATTTTGTCAACTGGACATGAGTTACTTAACCGTGGTTTTTTACCGAATCAACTTTGCTTATCAATTGGTATTGGGAGTAACTATTTCTTAGAAATTGCAAAAATTCGTGCTTTACGTTATTTATGGGGACAGATTACAGCAGCTTATGGCTCTAAAAGTTCAATTGAAATTGTGGCTCATATAGGCTGGTCAAATAAATCCCTGAAAGATCAACATACGAATTTATTGCGACAAACAACTGAAGCAATGTCAGCTGCTGCGGGAGGTTCAGACAGTATCGTAGTGCATCCATATGACCAAAATTCTAAGGATGGTAGTTCTGATTTTTCCTATCGAATGGCTGCGAATATTTCTAATTTATTGAAAGAAGAAAGTTATTTTGATAAAGTCCATGACCCTTTGAAAGGTAGCCATATAATTGAAAACTTAACGGAACTAATTAGTTCAAAAGCTTGGACTTATTTTTTAGAATTAGATGCTTTTAAAAGCCTAAATTCAGCGGATAAAATTTTAAAAATAAAAAGTGACATTTCTTTAAAAAGAACTGAACGAGTTAATCTTTTTAATGAAAAACAAATTAAATTAATAGGTATCAATTTATTCAACACAACCAATCCAAACCCGCAGGATTGGAAAAAAGATTTAAGTTATTTAGCCATTCCCTATTTGATTTACGAAGAAATTGAAGTGGTCTAATAAATTTCTGCACAATAAGTTTGATTAAAACGCAATTTAAAACCAACAAGGAATAATTTTTCTTTGACTTAAAATGGATTCAAATAAAAAAACAGCTCAAAAAACAGCTTTTCTAAGTTTAATCTCAAATGCGGGATTAGCAATCACTAAAGGAATTACCGGTGTTTTTGGACACTCTGACGCCATGATTGCTGATGCTATTGAATCTACAACTGATGTTTTCGCAAGTTTACTGGTGTTATTTGGTTTAAACTATTCCTCCAAACCTGCTGATGAAAACCATCCTTATGGACATGGGAAAGCAGAAGCATTAGTGACTTTTGCTGTTGTTGGTTTTCTGTTGATTTCAGCCACAATCATTGCCGTTGAAAGTATTCGAAATTTACAACAACCTCAAGAAAAACCAGAAGTTTTCACTTTGTATGTTCTTGGTGTAATTATCCTAATAAAAGAATTTTCATATCGTTATGTGAAACAAAAAAGTATCGAAACAAAATCGAGCTCTTTACATGCCGACGCTTGGCACCACAGAAGTGACGCAATCTCATCTGTGATGGCTTTTGTTGGAATTAGTATTGCTTTATTTTTTGGAAAAGGTTTCGAAAAAGCAGACGATTGGGCAGCATTGCTAGCCTCTGTTTTCATTGTTTATAATGCCTTTTTGATTTTCAGACCTGCTTTAGGTGAGATTATGGACGAACATTTACACGATGATTTAATTGTTCAAATTCGCAAAGAAGCAACAAAAGTTACCGGCGTGTTAGACACTGAAAAGTGCTTGGTTCGCAAAACTGGAATGGTTTATATTGTTGACTTACATGTCGAGGTTGATGGGAAATTAAGCGTTTTTGAAGGACACGAAATCTCCCACCAATTGAAAGATTTTTTGATGATGCAATTGCCTGAAATCGCTGATGTTTTGATTCATATTGAACCGAAAAGATTGTCCTAACTAATTTGTTTAGAAATGTGTTACAGTAATTCATCAACTTCTAAAAATATTGATTTAGCGAAAAAATACAAGAAAGAAGTTCCATTTCAATTTCCAGACACTCCCCTATTTTATGCTTCAGCATTTAATTTTCCCGAATGGCGAATAATCACCCAAAAACCTGAAATGGAATTGATGAATTGGGGATTGGTTCCTAATTGGTTTAAAGGAGAAAATTTTAGCGAAATCGCTTCAAAAACAACTAATGCTCGGATTGAGACTTTAGAATCTACACCTTCATTTAAAGGTTTAATCAACCAACAAAGATGTATTATTCCATCAACAGGTTATTTTGAATGGCAACACAAAGGGAAAGACAAACTTCCATTTTTTGTTTTTCCAAAAGCGCAGGAATTATTCTCCATGGCGGGATTATACAGTGAATGGATTCAACCAAAAACGTTGAGAAAAATTAAAACCTTCACAATTTTAACATGCGAAGCGAACTCTTTTTTAGCAGAAATTCATAATTCAAAAAAAAGAATGCCACTTTTACTTGAAGAATCTGAAATTGATCGGTGGCTAAATGAACCCAAAATCAACATTGAGCAAGTAAAAATACTTTCTGAATCTAAAATCGACGCTCATTTAATTGACAAACGAATTATTAACTCCAAAAATCCAAATTGTAAAGAAGTGCAAGCTTTTTATAAAGAAGATTTTATGCAAGGTTCCTTATTTTGAATTTAGGGATTACCTTTGGCACTTTATTTGTAAAAACAGAACGATTTTAAATCTTTACCTTGAAAAAAAACTTTATAATTCTATTTGCACTTATTCTAAGTTTGAGTTCATGTATCGAAATCATGGATGATTTAACGATTCATGCTGATGGTTCAGGAACTTTCCGTTATAACATCAACCTGAGTTCTAATAAAATTAAAGTGAATTCAATTCTCGCTTTAGATAGTTTGGATGGACAAAAAGTACCAAAAATAGAGGACATAAAAGAAAAAATACAGCAATTTATCAAAACGCTAGAATCTCAAAATGGCATTTCAAATGTAAAAATTGAAGAAAATTATACTGATTTTATTTTTAAATTCTCCTGTGATTTCACTAATGTAATTTTGTTACAAGAAGGAATTAAGATAACTATTTCGAGCTTGACAAAAGAAAAAAACGCTTCTGAATTAAATCACAATTGGATAACTTGGGACGGAACAAAATTAACACGTTCAATTCCAACAATTACCTTGAACAAAGTAAAAGAACTAAAACAAAGTGAAATTGATCAATTGAAACTTGGAACTTATACATCAATATCGCGCTTCGATAAAACAGTTGAGAAATTTGTTAATCCTTCTGCCATTTTATCAAAAAATAGACAAGCAGTCATGGTTAAAACAGATACTTACAGCTTAAAAGAAAATCCATCTATTTTAGAAAATGTAATCTATTTGATTTCCAATAAAAACTAGGAATATTTTCGTAATTTCGCAAAATATTCATACACCGATGTCCTTCAAAAAACAACTTTTATTTTCTGGATTTTTGTTCAGTATTTTAGGTTTAAAAGCTCAAAATTCAGAATATCTAATTCCAAAAGATGCTGTTACAGTATTCAGTATCAATAACATAAATCTTTTTCAGAAAATTTCTCTTGATGAACTTATCAGTTATGATTTCATGTACGAAGTACACCAAGAACTTTTTGACGGTTCAACAAGTGGTAGCACCTTAAAAGATTCTGGTTTAGATTTCAACCAAAAATTAAATGTTTTTTACGGAAAAGCTCAAAAATCAGAAATTTCAGGCTTCTCATTTGGCGTAAAAGATCAACAAAAATTATTCACTGTTTTTGATGACTTCGAATTGCTTGAAAAAATGAGCAACGAAAAAATAAAAGTTTATGGTTCTTTCTTCAATAACTTAATTATTCGAGAAAACAGCGCTTTATTGATTCGAGTTGAACCAACGATGGACTACATTTCTGAAATGACAGATTCAATTTGGTACGCTCGAGGAAACGAAAGTCCATTTGATTATTTCGGTTATGATGAAGAAGAGCCCTCTATTTTAGATGAAAAAGCTTTCGGAGAAGAAGAAATTATTGAGGAAGAAACTGATTTATTTCCAGATGCGTCGGAAGATCCCAACGTTAAAAACTACTATGAATTAAGAGATAGTGTTCAATTAGTTTTACAACAAGCTCAGTTAGAAATGATCCTTAATGAATTATTGGTTCAAAACATCAATTTACCAACTTTTGACAGTCGTTTTGCAAACCAATTGACGCATAATTCAGAGGGTGTTTTTTATATGGACAATGCTAGAAATATCGACAAAGCAAGCGGACTTTGGTATTTTCAAACTGTACTGCCAAGTTTGTACAAAGACATTCAAGAATTATATGCAGGAAATGTGATTTTGGGTGATATTTATTTAAAAGAGCATGCTGTTCAATTTGATATTACAGCAGAATATGGTGCTGGCTTAGGAGCTATTTATAATGAAATGAATGATTCAAAATTCGACAAAAATATTCTTAAATACATACCAAACAATAGTTCTGGTTATTTTTCGTATAACGTAAACATGCGTAAAGCTTACGAAAAAGCCTACGAAATTATTATGCCAATTCTAAGCGAAGAAAAAAATGCACAGATTGCTATGAATGTTTTGACAATAGAATTATTGAATGAATTCATCAATAAAGATGCGCTTTTCGGCACTTACAAAGGAAGTATGTTTGGTTCATTTAACGGTTTCAAAAAAATCAAAACCAAAAAAATTGAATTTTTCTACGATGAGGAGACTTTTGAATACGGGGAGCGAGTTGCTGAAGCAGAAGAAGATATGCCAATATTCACATACGGAATTACAATCGACAGAAAAGATATTCCTGAAAAAGTATTAAAACACTTCGGAAGATTGACTTCAAAAATTCAAAATAAAGGAAATTATTGGGTTTATGAAAACGCGATTTTTGACGCTGCCCCTTTATATATGATTAACAAAAATGGTTTGTTTATTTTAACCAATGATGAAGACTTAGCTGTAAATCATTCAGATGGTTATGGAAGTGATAAATTGAATCGAAAAGCTGGAAAAAAAGCAAAGAAAAGTGGATTTATGTACGCGAATATCAATGTTGCGGAAACAATCAATCGTTTTCCAATGGACGTTTTAAGTGATCGCCAGAATGAAATTATCCAAACATTAAAAGGGAAATCAGGTAGTCTTGAGTTAATTTCAAGCAAAACAACAATCAAAAAAACAGATTTCAAAATCGAATATACTTTTCAAGGTGACGATACCTCTGGCAAACATTTGTTGGATTTGATCAACTCTATTTACATTGTTACAAAATAATAGGTTTGATTCGCAAAACACTAACAATCGTTATTCTATCAGCAGCTTTGGGTGCATTTTTGTACTTTAAACCTTTCTTTTTTCATAAACCTACACCACCAAGACTAATCGATAGACTTCCAAATGCTGATTTTGTTGGAAAAGTAAATGTTTTGAATTTAGCGCGTGAGACAAGCGGAATGATGTATTACCATAAAATTCCTTTTCGAGATTTTACTTCTTACGAATTTCTATTAGGTCAAGGTAAAATGTATGGATTAAATCTTCAAAAAAAAGTTTATCTATTTGGAAATGAAAGTGGTGATTGGGGATGTATGCTAGAAGTAAGTGATTCTTCAAAAATAAGCCAAGGAATAGAACGACTTCGAAAGTTTATTGAGATAGAAGATACAATTATAAATGAACATCAAATCTATAGGTTTAAAAAAGAAAAAATGTACTTACATTATGGTAGGAATTATCTTTTTTACTTTAAAGGAACAGATTTTATTAGCCATTTTAATCAAGTTACAAAAGCCAAATATTTAGGAATTAATGAAACGTGGAAAACGTTTTTAAACAAAAAACAATTTAGAAATGAACATTTAGTGATCTATTCAAATTGGGAACGTCTTCAAAATATGGGTATTAAAACAGCAATGTTTGCCCATGACAGTGATTCTTTAAGCTTCAATTTAAAAAGTTATTTAAAAAAAGAAACTCCATTCTATATTTCTAAAAAACAGAATGGTAAAGGCTTTAGAAATATTGAAAATGCAACAAAATCAATTGAATTACATTTAGATATATCAGAATTAAAAAAACACCCTAAAGATAAATTATACAAGGAATTAGCTAAGATTGGAAAGCGTTTTGGTTTTCCGTTTGTTGATTTCTTAAATGCTTGGGATGGCGATTTATCTTTCATGGAAGGTGGTTTGCAAACAGTTAAAGAAACATATATCGAAACAGAATTAGACGAAGATTTTAATACTGCAGAGGTCGAAAAAACAAGAGAAGTTGTTGTTCCTGGCTATTCAGTTTATTTTACATCCACTTATCAAGTTCAAATCTTTATAAATAAATTACTTAGAAAAGGGATTTTAACTCAGGAACAAGAAAACTATAGATTTTTGTTTTCTCCATTATTGCATTCAACCAATAATAGAAAAAGTTATCAATTCTATTCTGGCCAACAAGCACCAAAAACGGAACAAAGTACTAGAAATCAGGTTATTTGGACAAAAGAAGGAACCCGATATATCTTTAATATTGATTCATTGAATAGATATGAAATCTTCGGAAGTCTTCAAATTCCGGTGCGAAGAATTTTTAGAAGAAACAAGTTGATTTAATTTTCAATCTAATTTGCAAGTTAAAAAATTATAAATTTCGGAGCTATTTTAAGAATAGAAAAGCTTGAAACATGATTTTTCCAAATTGAATTAATTTAGTTTCTAAATTTTAAAATCTTCTATTTTCTAAACTTTCAAAATAAAATGAAAACAATTATCTTTGAGTCATGGAATTAGAGCAAGCAAAAAATCAGTTTATCAACTTATGGGGGAATTTTGGATCTCAATGGGGAATTAACCGTTCAATGGCACAAGTTCACGCTATTTTAATGACAAGCCCAAATAGGCTTAGTACCGAAGAAATAATGGAAAAACTTCAAATTTCTAGAGGAAATGCAAATACGAACGTGCGCGAATTAATCAATTGGAATTTAGTGTATAAAGAAAACATCTTAGGAGAGAGAAGAGAGTTTTTTAGAGCGGAAAAAGATATGTGGGAAGTAGCAAAACGAATTGTACGTGAACGAAAACGAAGAGAAATTGAACCTTTAATTCAACATTTAAATGAATTGAAAACAGTTGAATCAGATAATTTGGAAGAAAAGCAAGAATTTGAAAATACCATCGAAAGCATCGATCGCTTGGTGAATAAATTGGATTCTATGTCAAACGCATTGATGAAAGCTGATGAACATGCTTTTTTTGGTAAAATTCTAAACTTGTTTAAATAAGAAACAAAATAAAATTGAGCTAAAAATAGGATTAGTTCCCTTTTTAGATAAAGGTTTAATTAGAATCTCAATCATTATCAAGACACCTCAATCACTTGCATTTTATTGACAAGCGTATCTTCTTGTAACATTTTTAATTCTACACCTTGATATTGGACGTTAACTAATAAACAATCAGCATTCGAATAGGGAAATTGACTCACCTGAAAATCGAGCTTATCCACTTCAAATGAATCGCTTTCAAAGCTATATTTTGCGAATTGTCCAATTTCATAATTCAGTAAAACAAAACGTTTGGATCCATTCATCGGCAAAGTTGATTCAAGCATTGAAACTTGATAAAGTGGAAACAAGGTATTTTGATTGAGCAATTCAATTGCATTTAATTTCAAAACTTTTTTTGTTTTACCCTTAACTTCGATGCGATTGTTTTTGGTAATCATAAAACCACGAAATTCTGGATGCTCAGTTAGTTCCGACCAATGATTGAATCCAAAAGTATTAAGAAAGTCAAAATCGAAAAATAATTCTTCCCAAGATTTACTGTTTTCTTCTTTGTACTTACGCATGAAATCATACGTTTCTTGTGGTAAATCGCAAATCCAATAGCGCAAACTTTCTCCAAAAAGATTAATAAAATAAGGCATAGGATAATAAAAAAACGGAATGAATTATTCTTGTAAATTTAGGATTAATTAATTTTCAAGGCACAAAAAAAGTCGACTTTTCAGCCGACTTTCAAAAAACTTAATTTTTAAATTTTAATTGATAGATCCAGTAACTCGTTTCATAAATCCGTTCAAAGCATCTCTTTTGGGAGTTCCGGCTTGAATTTCTTTGTGAACCTCTAATGCCCCTGAATAATTAGAAAGCAATTCTCCAATCACGTCTAGCTCTTCATCTTTAATTCCCGGAGCTTCGATTAGATTTTCAAGTGTTTCCATTGTTTCGATTATATAATCTTCGTCGTTCACTTCAATGAACTCGACAATGTGTTTAATTAGCGGTAACCTCATGGAGTACTTCTTGAATGGTTTCTATTTTATTTCCTTGAGCTTCCTTCACTAAAGCACCGTTTACAAAACCAGCAAATGTTGGTAAATTACTCACATTTGCAAACTTTCGAGAATTAAGGAATTTCTCTGCATCTACATAATAGAATTCGATTCCTTCATTCTCTTCCGACATTCTTTTGAATTTAGGTTTTGTAATCTTACAGTTTCCACACCAAGTAGCGCCATATTGTACCATTACTTTTGGATTGGAAGCCAATAATTGATCGAGGTTATCTTCTGTGATTTCTGAAAACATGATTTTATTTTTTAGTGTTTGCTTAAATATTCAGCAGTTCCAGTTCTAGTTGCTTTCATCGCATCTTTTCCTTCTTCCCAGTTTGCTGGACAAACTTCTCCGTGTGTTTGAACGTGTGTAAATGCATCAATTAAACGAATATACTCATGAACGTTTCTTCCTACTGGAAAATGATTTACTGACTCGTGGAAAACCATTCCGTTTTCGTCTAACAAATAAGTTGCTCTGTAAGGAACGTTATCACCTGCAGGACCATCTTCATCATACATGTCATAATCCAAGATTCCTAATTCGTAAGCTAAAACTCGTGTTGAATCAGCTAAGATTGGAAACTTAACACCTTCAATTCCACCGTTGTCTTTCGCTGTATTTAACCAAGCAAAGTGTACTTCAGCTGTATCACAAGACGCACCGATAACGATTGTGTTTCTTTTTGCAAATTCAGCAGCTGCTTCTTGAAATGCGTGAATCTCAGTTGGACAAACGAAAGTAAAATCCTTTGGATACCAAAATAAAACTACTTTCTTCTTGTTTTCAACCGCTTGTTGAAGCACGTTTAACTGGTAAGCATCGCCCATTTCGTCGATTGCTTTCACTGAGATGTCTGGAAATTGTTTTCCTACTAATGTTGCCATTGTTTTTATTTTTATTTGATGATTACTAATTTGGTTGCAAATTTAATTATTTGTACTTGATTTTACTTAATTGAATTGCCTAACTAAGCATTAAACATCCGATTTGTTTTTTCTTTCTCGCGAATTAAAACACCCATAAAGGCAATTGTTCCTTCTTTGCCGATTTCATTCGATTCTTTTAACAATGGTCATTCAGCAATCAAAAGCGCTTTTTGTGAATCTAAAAAATAATACATGCCTTTGTTCAAGTTGGTAATTAATTTATTTTTTTTTAAAAAAATTTATGAAATAAAGTTAGACATGAATAACCATAATGATTATCAATATTATTTATATTTTTATCAAATTAATTTATAAATTATGCTTTCTATTCAGCAAATGCAATACATTGTTGCTTTATGTGAAGAACAACAATTTCAAAAAGCCAGTGAACGCTGTTTCGTAACTCAGCCAACTTTATCGATGCAAATAAAAAAAGCAGAGGAAGAACTGGGTCATTTAATTTTCGACAGAAGTAATTCTCCTTTAAAGCTAACAAATTTCGGTACTAATTTACTTCCGATTATTAGGGAAATATTAAGTGAAAATGAAAAAATTAAGCTGTTAAAAGACAAGCAAAATAATCAGTTCATTGAAGAAATTCGCATTGGTATTATTCCAACTATTGCTCATTTTCTTGTTCCTTCGATGTTTGGGATTTGGCAAAAAGAGTTAGAAAATGTCAAACTTTCCATTGAAGAATTAAAAACGACAGAATTGATTGAAAGCCTGGAAAGAAAGGAAATTGATTTGGCTATACTTGCTGGACCGCATTACGACCCGCGTTTGAGAACGATTCCTTTATTCAATGAAGAAATCTTAATTTACTGTCCCACCATAGACGGAAATGAAATTTCTTTAGAAGAATTGCAGAATTTACACCCTTGGTTGTTGAGCAAAGGAAATTGCTTGCGTACCCAAATGATTCATTTTTGTAAACTCAATGATGGTGTTTCTGACGAATGGAATTATCAAGGCGGAAATATTGATTTACTGACAAAAATGGTCGATCAAAACGGAGGTTATACTTTGATCCCAGAAAATATTGAATTAGAAGGAAAAACTGAAAACTTGAAACATTTAACCAGTTCATTGGGCGTTCCTGCGCGAGAAATCATAGGTTTGTATCCAGAACGTTCAATCAAAAAGGAAAACGTAGAGCGCATTTTGCGAGAAATTCAATTCAAATACGGCACAAATCGTAAATTAGAACATTATAATTTGTTAAGTTGGAAATAGAAAGACGTAGGCTTCGAGAGCCTATTGTTGACTGAGGCTCTCGAAGGCAACAATAGGCTCTCGAAGGCAACAGTTCATTATTTCTCATTCTCTCATTCCTCATAAAATCATTCCATCCTAATATCTTAAAGTCCTAACATCCTAATATCCTTTTATCTTAACGTCCTAATATCCTAAAAATCAATAAAAAATGAGCGACTTCGGAACAATAATAATAGCAACAAAGTTAAATTCAACAGAATTTGAACAAGTTATAACCGAGACGGATGAAGAACATTTATCTGAAGTTTTAGCGAAACTGATACGTGAGTTTCAAACCTTAACAGCCGAAGGTGAACTAATGAACTCTCAATTTGAAATCACAGAAAAGAATGTTGCAATCGCACCACTTAGCGACCATTATTTCAATGATGAAGAATGGGAAGATCAATATGACTTTGTGTCCGATAACGAAGGGGATTATGCGGAATTATTAGTTCAAGAACTCAGCCGAACTTTTCCAGAATACAAATTTGAAACAAAATTGGAAAAGTGGTAGTGCTTCTACCCTATCCGTTTGTTAACCAAACTTTCAACCTTGTCAAAAAAATACTGCGGTAAATAAGTTCTCCATTCGATTTCTTCAAGCTCTCCACCCATTAAAAAATAGTGATCGATGTTTGCTCTTTCAAATTCACTAATAACGTGTTCGTGAAAATTTACCATTGCAATCCAACCATCTTCCACCTCATCAAACCATTCTTCGTAATAACAATCATCTGAATAATGAAAATTAAGTACGTTTTCACCGATCAAAATGAACTTCTTAATGCCTTGTTCCATAATAGGTTCAATGATATCACGTTTTAAAATCATAATGTCGTTCTCAATAGCATCGTTCCATTCGCCCAACAATTCGATAATCACAAAACCGGTTTCATAATCTGTAAAAAGAATCTTGATAAATAAAGTTGGCGACCCAATTGTATCCCATTGCGGATGAATGTAAAAGTTATAAATTGAATTATTAAACTCAAATTCACTGTACTCTCTGCCATAAAATGGAGATGATGGGTCTTCAGAAGCGATATAATAACCTCTCCAGTTGTAATGTGGCTCAACATGGTGCATTTGGCAAATTTAAAATAAGGAATTTGATGAGTGGTGTAAATAGCTGTAAAATATGTTATAATTTTGTAGCAAATTAACGTAAAATTATGAAACTAATTCTTTTCACTTTATCAGCTTTATTTCTTTTAGCTGCATGTAGTTCCAATGAAAACAGAGCAATCAATGAAGATGTCGCTGCCTTTGTAGAAACCAACGAAAAAATTGCCCTTTTTGGGTCTATCAATGTTAAAGAAATTTTAAACAAAGCTGATTACAAAAACATTGATAAAGCTGGTGAATTGATCGATAAAGAGATGAAAACTATTCAAGCTATTTTGAATTTTGACACTCCTGTTTATTTTGCAATGGAAGGAACTGTTGATGCTAGTGGTAATCCGG
>CAMDGP010000023.1 GCA_945897765.1 Chitinophaga pinensis | reverse complement strand
AGGCACGACCAACATCCAATGACCCACCTTTTACGTAGTAGCCATAATAAGAAGAAATAGACACAATTAAAAATCCAAAAACAACTGTCTTTGTAAGTGCGTATTTAATATGAAAAGGATCAAAAAATGCACGAAGTCCAAGCAGGTATTCCTCAGTTGTAGATAAATTTGAGAGTACAAGTGAAAGCCATCCACCAAACATGCTTAGTGCCATTGAAAATATTACAAGTATTGGGAAGAAAATAATTGCAGCTGTGATTTTTGGTAAAACCAAGAAATTCAATGAATTAACACCCATGATTTCTAATGCATCAATTTGTTCAGTTACGCGCATTGTTCCTATTTCTGATGCTACGTTCGAACCAATTTTACCAGCTAAAATCAATGAAATAATAGTAGGCGAAAATTCCAAAATGGTACTTGATTGAGTAATGTATCCAACAGTATAAGCTGGTAATAAAGGACTTGACATATTTGATGCTGTTTGCAATGCAATTACCCCTCCTATAAAAGTGGACATGAGTGCAACAATTGGGAGGGAATTTATTCCTATTCCATTTAGTTCTTCTAAAAGTCGTTCAAAAAAGACGCGCCATTTATTCGGCCTTGTGAAAACGTCCTTCAACATTAATACGTATTTCCCTATATTTCTCATTGCTTCAGCTTGCTAAATTAAACAATATTTTCACTTTGGGAAGCTCTCAATTTTGAAATTAATCTTTTGTACTTTTGTGTATCTCAAAAAATGGATAAAAAAACACGCTATTCTGAAACACTAAAGCGATTTGCACCAGAAGAATTTGTAGCTTATTTAGTAGATACAATTCTCTCTAGCAAAGTCTTGTTTAAAATTGTCCCGGGACGAAAGTCAAAGTTGGGTGATTTTCGTGCCAACACACAAGGTGAAATTCCAGTAATAACTGTTAATGGCGATTTAAATCCGTATAGTTTTTTGGTGACAACTTTACACGAAATTGCACATTTAAGAACCTTTAATAAATATGGTCATCGGGTAAATCCACATGGCGAAGAATGGAAAAATGCTTTTCGAGAATTATTAATTCCAGTTTTAGACAGCAAGCATTTGCCGCATGATTTGGAAAAAGCACTATGGAAAAGCTTCACCAATACAAAAGCATCTTCCTGTTCAGACTTAAATTTATCTCGCGCATTGAAGAAATATGATAAACCAACACTTCATCAAACCAATACTTTGGAAGAGATTCCGATACATTCCCATTTTTCATTAAGCGGAAAAGTATTTAAAAAAGGAAATTTGAGAAGGAGTAGGTATCTTTGCACAGATTTAGCAGGAAAACAATTTTTAGTTCATGCCTTAGCAACAATTGAAATCATTGAAAATCATGAAAAATAATAATTATGGATTAATTATGGCTGGTGGAATAGGTAGCCGCTTTTGGCCAATGTCAACACCTCAAAAACCGAAACAATTTTTAGATGTTCTCGGAATAGGAAAGTCACTTTTGCGTTTAACTTTTGAGCGTCTTCAAGACTTAATGCCCGATGAACAAATTTACATCTTAACAAATACCATATATAAGGAATTAGTACTAGAGCAATTACCTGAATTAAAGGAAAATCAAGTATTATGTGAACCAATGCGTAAAAATACCGCTCCTTGTATTGCTTATGCAGCGTCAAAAATCTACCATGAAAATGAAGATACTACTTTAATAATTACACCATCTGATCATTTAATTCTAGATAGTCAACGTTTTTGTGAAATCATTAATACTGCTATTGAAACTTCCAATAATCAAAACCATTTAGTAACGCTTGGTATTGCTCCAACAAGACCAGACACAGGATATGGCTACATTGAATTTGATAATACAAATGGAGTGGAGGCAAATAAAGCTTATGAAGTTTCCAATTTTAGAGAAAAACCAGATTTGGAAACGGCTAAATCTTTCGTAAGTGCTGGTAATTTCTATTGGAATGCAGGAATATTTGTTTGGAAGGCTAAAGTAATTTTAGATGCTTTACAAGCTTTTCAACCGCGCTTATTTAACCTATTCGCAGATAATTTAACTGTATATGATAATGGATTAAAAGAAGAAGTTGCTGTTTTTAATGCTTTTGATAAATGTGAAGATATTTCTATTGACTTTGCAGTAATGGAACATGCCAAAAATGTATCTGTAGTTTTATCTGATTTCGATTGGAGCGACCTTGGTACGTGGGGAAGTTTGAATCAACATTTACACAAAGACGAGCGAAATAATTCAATTATTGGTGATAATGTTTACACTTTTAACACCGAAAATTGCTTGATTAATGTTCCGAACAATAAATTAGTTTTATTAGATGGATTGAAAGATTACATCGTAGTAGAATCGGATGAAATGTTGATGGTATTGAAATCAGAAAATGAGCAAGAATTGAAGAATTACTTGAAAGTAATTGAACAAGCAAAAAAATAAAAAATTAGAATGGTAAAAATTCGCGACATTGAATTAGGAGAATTTCCGCTTTTATTGGCACCAATGGAAGACGTGAGTGACCCTCCGTTTAGAGCACTGTGTAAAAAATATGGTGCAGATTTGATGTACACTGAATTTATTTCTTCTGAAGGATTAATTCGAGATGCTGCGAAAAGCTTACAGAAATTGGATATTTATGAATATGAACGTCCGATTGGAATTCAAATTTTCGGTTCTGAAATCGAAAGTATGAAGCAAGCAGCAATTATGATTGAAAAGACGAATCCTGATATTATTGATATAAACTATGGCTGCCCTGTAAAAAAAGTAGCTTGCAAAGGCGCTGGTGCTGGAATCTTACAAGATATTCCAAAGATGGTGCGCATGACGCAAGCAATTGTGAAATCAACTAATTTACCCGTTACCGTTAAAACGCGTTTAGGTTGGGATGATGATACAAAATTCGTAGTTGACACGGCTGAACGTTTGCAAGATATTGGTATTGAGGCAATTTCAATTCACGGTCGCACACGTAAACAAATGTATAAAGGTGAAGCTGATTGGACTTTAATCGGTGAAGTAAAAAACAATCCTCGCATGAAAATTCCAGTATTCGGAAATGGCGACATCGATACACCCGAAAAAGCTTTGGAATACAAAAATCGCTATGGTGTCGATGGAATTATGATTGGTCGCGCGAGTATTGGTTATCCATGGGTTTTTAACGAAATAAAACATTTTCTAAAAACAGGAACGCATTTAGAAAAGCCAAGTCTAAAAGATAGAGTAGGAGCAACCATCGATCATTTGAATATGAGTATTCGTTGGAAAGGTGAAGTATTGGGAATCAATGAAATGAAAAGACATTACACCAATTATTTTAAAGGAATTTCACATTTTAAAGAATATAGAATGAAGTTAGTTTCTTCTCAAGATTTGACTGAAATCATTGAAACACTTAATTACATTGAAGAGAATAGCGATATGTTTCAGTTTGCAAACGAAGAGATATAAAATCAAATTACTTAATTAAGAAGTTTAATCAAAAACAAAAAGGTTTTATACGAACATTGTTTTCCAGTAGATAAGTATTAAAGTTTAATTCGTAAATCAAATTCTTAATTATACTTGTTCGTTTGATTCCTATTTTACCCTTTTCTTTTTCAAGATTCTAATGGCTGTTTTCAACATTTTTAAATACCTTCGTGACCATGAATTTTGTCATCGTTGATGTTGAAACTACTGGAGGAAGTCCCAAGAATTCTAAGATAACTGAATTGGCGATGTACAAATACGATGGCGAAAAAATCATCGATGAATTCGTGACGTTAGTCAATCCAGAGCAACAAATTCCAGAATTTATAGTGCGATTAACTGGAATCACGGATGAAATGGTGGAAAATGCCCCCAAATTCTATGAAATTGCAAAGAAAGTATTGGAATTTACTGACGATTGTATCTTCGTAGCTCACAATGTTGCTTTCGATTACGGAATGTTTCGCCATGAATTTAAAAGTCTAGGTTTTGATTTTCGCTTGCCTCATTTGTGTACCGTTCGTGCTTCACGTTATGTAATTCCTGGTCATGCTTCTTACAGCCTTGGGAAATTGAGCCGAGCACTTGAAATTGCAATCGTTGGGAGACATCGAGCTGGTGGAGACGCATTGGCAACAACTAAATTATTTGATTTAATTTACCACAAAGACCCCAATCATCTTTCGACTTTTATTCAGCAAGAGTTGAATCCAAAATCGATACATCCAAATTTGAATATTGAAATAATTGATGAATTGCCAAATAAAGCTGGGATTTATAAGTTTATGAATGAATTTAATCAGATAATTTACATCGGAAAAAGTATTCATATCAAGAAACGAGTAGAACAACATCTTCGCAGTAATTCAACGGCAAAAGGCTTGAAAATGATTCAAGAAATTGTGAGAGTTGAATATGAATTGACTGGTTCAGAATTGATTGCGATGTTGTTAGAATCGGAACTGATTAAAAAACACCAGCCACTTTACAATCGAAAATTGCGCAAAAGTTCTTTCCCTTTTGGATTGTTTGATGTAGAAGATTCAAAAGGATACTTGAATTTAACGATTCATTCGATTGCCAAAACTGAAAGTAATCCTTTATTGCATTTTACTACCCGAAAGGAAGGTCTGGATTATATGACTCATATTGTTGAGAAATACCATTTGTGTCAGAAATTATGTGGACTTTACCCAACACAATCTGCTTGTTTTCATCATTCGATTAAGCAATGTGATGGTGCTTGCATTGGTGAAGAATCTCCCGAAACGTACAACGAACGTGTTTCTGAATTGGTAAAACAATTGTCTTTTGAAGGAAAATCATTTTACATTTTGGATAAAGGACGCAACAAAGGAGAGCGCAGTATGGTTTGGATAGAAAACGGCACTTACAAAGGTTATGGATTTGCTCCCTATCATTTTAATGGAAAGGAACCAGTAGATTGGAAACGTTACATTGCACCACAAAATGAAAATCGCGACATTAATACCATATTAAATTTGTTTCTGAGAAAAGATACTTCGCTCAGAATTATTGAATACTAAATTCGTCTTTGAAAAACTATACTTAATTTCGTTAGAATGGAAGGCTTGGTTACAATTTTAGGTTCTGGAACTTCACAAGGTGTGCCTGTGATTGCCTGCGATTGCTACGTTTGTAGCTCAATAGAGACGAAAGATAATCGTACTCGTTCATCAATTATGATCAATATTCAAGATGAAAATTATGTAATTGATACCGGTCCAGATTTTCGGATGCAGATGTTGCGTGAAAAGGTAAAAACATTGAGAGGAGTTATTTTTACCCACGAACACAAAGATCATTTAGCTGGATTGGATGATGTTCGCGCCTTTAATTACAGAGAAGAACGTCCGATGGATATTTATTGTACGAGTCAAGTTGAACGAGCTTTAAGACAAGAGTATCATTATGCTTTTTCAGAAGAAAGATATCCTGGCGTACCAAAATTTGAATTGAAAAACATCGATTTAACTCCCTTTAAACTTAACCACAATTTAACTTTAATTCCGATTGAAGTAATGCACTATAAATTGCCTGTTCTTGGTTTTCGCTTTGGAGATTTCACTTATATAACCGATGCAAAAACAATTAGCGACACTGAAAAAGAGAAGGTGAATGGAACAAAAACTTTGATTGTGAATGCCTTGCATCGTTCCAAGCACATTTCCCATTTTAATTTAGAAGAAGCATTGGCTTTTATTAATGAAATAAAACCTGAAAGAGCTTATTTAACTCATATTTCACATTTGTTTGGTCTCCATTCAGAAATTGAACTGACTTTACCAGAAAATGTATTTCTCGCATATGACGGTTTGAAAATCCCGTTTAATTATTGATTGAATTTAGTTGAGAATTAATTTAACCAGGATTTTACTTTAATGCTAGAAACATTAATTGAATGCTGAACTCACAAAATCAGAACTTAAACTAACTTTTAAAACACTTCTAAGTTATTTTTATTTCATACAAAAAAACAGATTTTGTTATATCCCATAGAGGAATCGGAGAAAATCCTTCTTAGTTGTAATTTCAATTTATGCTTTTTAATAAGTTACCTCTCGCAATTACCATTTCATTAAAAAGGTTTTCGAAAACGCATAGCATTTTCGACTATTTCTCTAGCTCAAAAGGAAGAAGATTTCCAATTTGAATGCGTATCAAACGAGTTTTAGAAGCAATTAGGTATGCGTTTTTTTTTTTAACGAATATTAATTAAAAGCACTCTTTCAAATAATTGTTTTTTTTTTATTGATTCAACCCTGTGTTCTTTGCGTACTCTGTGGTATATTTTATTTTAACTTAAAGTGAATTTCATAACAAAATCCATTTCCGACAAAAGGGTCCTTCGTTAAAAATTAAATCAATCATTGATAAATTCGGAGTAAAAGGTTTATTGTAGGAAAATACTTGTTGATAGCTTGGTAAATTCCAGTTTTCTTTAGATGAAAAATCGATGTTTCTGAAATCCTTTTCAACTTCAAATAAGTATTCCGAAGTAGTATCAATTTCGAGCGGTTTATCCAATATTGTAGAAACAAGTTCTAGGCATTTTAAATTCGTTTCAAGGAGTAAATCATTACTTTCAAAGATGATGTTTTGAATATCTTGTGCATAATCCTCAAAGTATGGTGCATAAGAATAAGCACTTTCAATGGCACGCCAATGATCTTTTTTCCAAGAGCCCGTTTGAATGATTTTTACTTCGTGCGTTGGTATTTTTACTCCACTCTGATGAACCACAGGAATACTCAACCGTAAAACGCCATTTCCAGTTAAAATCTCACAGCGGTTACGAATGGTTTGTTTCGGAAAATTTTCGTGTATTTCCAATAGACTATTTTCACTTTTAAACCATTCTCTACAATATAAAATGGAAGGAAAATAAGCAATTGGAAAAACCGTCATTACTTTATAAGCTTGAATAAACGTTCCCAACGAATACCCATATAAGCGCTTTTCGAAAACCAAACCAAAGAAGCACGACCAACAACGTGATCTTCAGGAACAAAACCCCAAATTCTTGAATCTGCTGAATTGTAGCGGTTGTCTCCCATTAACCAATAGTAATTCAGTTGTACTTTGTAAGTATTAGTCATTTTGCCATCGATATAAATTCCATCTTTTTTCTCTTCTAACTTGTGACCTTCGTAAGCAGTGATAATTCTTCGGTAGTAAGCAATGTTCTCCTTTCTGAAATCAACAACTTTTCCTTTGAAAGGTACTTGGAATTCTTCGAAATTCGTAACGTTATTGTTTACGTAGAAATCTTTAGGGAAAGTTCGAATGTTATCAATTAGCTCTCCAACGTTTGGTTTGTAATCTTTTGATTTACTGTATTGTGGCGTTACATCTATTTCCAATTTAATTTTGAAATCCTTTTCAATTTTTTGTTTTTCAGAACGTGTTAAATTAAAAAAGTAATACGTTTGGTCACGTGTTTCAAAATCCATTCTCGCGCCAGATGGGTCGTTTTCAAGTCCATATCGACTAAACATTTCTTCTGGATTTGGAAACGTAACTTTCGTTTTTTCAATTTTGTATTTTAAACATTGTTCTGGAGAAACATAAGCACTTTTTCCATTCACGTATAGTATAGAATTCACAATTTTAAGTCTATCTCCGGGAATTCCAACACAACGTTTGATGTAGTTTTCACGCTTATCTACCGGACGATATATCAAGCCTCCGTGTGACATTTCATTTGGTTCACCTGGAAATTCACCTCTTGCTAATTTTTCTCTCGCTAATTGTTTCCACTTCCAGTTTGTTTCTATAAAGTAACGATAGAAAATATCATTTGTCAAACTATCCGCTTCTTGTTTTGTTTTTCCTTGTTTCAATAATTTATCATTCAATTCTCTGTATTTCTGACCATTTTCAGCAGAAGAATTGAATTGGTAAAACGCTTCTTCATTCACAATCCCATGATAATCATGTCCCATTAAACCATCTGGCATTCGAGGATCATAAACAGCAGTGTCACCAGAAGGATAATTGAAAACAACCACATCATTTCTGTTTACTTTTCCAAATCCAGGTAAACGAGTGTAGCTCCCTTTTTCGAGTGTTGTGTAGGATTTGATATTCACCCATGGAATAGTATTGTGAACAAGCGGGTAGGAGAGTGGTGTCACCGGAACTTTAGGGCCATAAGCCAATTTATTCACAAATAAGAAATCACCAACTAATAATGTTTTTTCCATTGAACCAGTTGGAATTTGAAATGGTTCAAATACGTATGTGCGAATGATACTTGCAGCAACTAATGCAAATAAGATGGAATCTCCCCATTCTTTCACACGTGATTTCACACCTGGTTGTTCTCTAGTAACAGCTCCAATCGCCAATGCAATAGCGTGTCCAATCACTGGCAAACAAAGGAATAAGACAATGTGATCACCCCATTTACGAATTTCAGTATCGCGTGAATTTGACCAATTTGTTTCTGCTCCAAAAACAGCATTTTCTTGCGTTAATTTATACATTAACAGATAAGGAAATAAAATCCCTTGTAACGTATCTGTGAAAGAATAATAGCCAAATCGACGTAAGTAGCTCACATTTGCTGTTGCCAACATAACTAAATGAACCCCCGGGAAAAGCATTAAAAGCGACCAAAAAGGTTTGTCACATGTGATTTTGAACATCACAAAATAATTATATCCTGGGATTAATGCTTCCCAACTTTTTCTTCCTGCTTTAGGAAAACTCAACCACCAAAGTGAAAGATAAGGATGAACAAGAATTAATAGGTAAAAATAAAAGAAGCTCATAATTTATAGGTTTAATACATCGGACATCGTAAATAGTCCTTTTTTGTCTTTTAAAAATTCTGCAGCAATCACTGAACCAAGGGCAAAACCTTTGCGATTGTGAGCGTGATGGGCAAGTGTAATTGTATCTATTTCTGAATTATAACGAACGAAATGAGTCCCAGGAACTTCTGGTTCGCGAAGTGCAGTTATTGGAATTTTTTGTTCGCTAATGATTTGATTTTCATTTAATTCCCATTGAGAATAGTGTGAATTATTGGCGATGATATCTTGAGCCAAACTAACTGCTGTACCACTTGGAGCATCTAGTTTTTGGGTATGATGAATCTCTGTTATTTCAACCGAGTAATCCGATTGATTTTCCATTAAGGAAGCTAATTTTTTATTCAATGCAAATAAAATATTTACACCAACGCTAAAATTACTTGCGTGTAACAAGCTTCCGTTATTTGCCTTCACTTTTTCGCTAACTAACTGTAAACCTTCTTTTTGCCAAGCCGTTGTACCAACAACAATTGGTAAATTCATTTCCAAAGCAGTTAACATATGTGCAACAGCAAGCTGAGGTTGTGAAAATTCGATTGCAACATCAGCTGATTCGATTTTACCTAATGTACTTGCATTATTTTTGAAAGGATTTTCACTATTAAAAACAGTAACAATTTCATGTCCGCGTTCTAAAGCAATAGATTCTATTGCCTTTCCCATTTTCCCATAACCAATAAGAGCGATTTTCATGCAAGCAAAAATAAGATTTTCAAGTTAACGGAAGGACATTTTAAGACTTATTCCCGGACTTTTATAATTCATTAACGTAGGTTCAAATTTCATTGTTAGATTTTCACTGACATCAAAGTGTAAGAAATGGGCTTCAACAGCGGCATCTGCAATTTGAATAAAATAAACAGCAGCAAGTCCAAGAATGGATAAATCGCGCCAATCCAAATATTGACGATAAAGAAACAACACTCCTTGGTCATCGTAAGGTTCCCATGTGGGGTTTAAATCCAATGAATTTTCCATACGTTTGGTGTATTCCGTCTTTAAGGATTTTTGGGTCAATTGATTAGAAACAAGAAAATAACCTGCTGTTCCCAAGGCAGTGTAAATCAAAGGAACTTTCCAGTATGCTTTTTTTGGACGCAAATCAGAATTAATAGAATTGTAAATTTGCCCAGCGCCTGGAAGTACAGCAGAATAAAGCATTGCTTTTTTATACGGATGCTTTAAGCTATCAGGAATAGTGTCTTGAGAATAAGACCAATAAGAAAGAAAAAGTGTGAAAATTATTAAAACTCGATTCATGAATTTTTTAATAACTCAATCAATCGGTTTAAATCACTTTCAGAATTGAAATGCAATACTAATTTCCCATTACCTTTCGCTGCTTTTTCGATGCTAACTTTCGTTGAAAAGCGATCGGTTAAGAAATTTTTAATAGCTTCTTGAGATGAATTTAAAGCTTTAGGAATAGATTTGCTTGCAGTTGATGTTACAGTTTTAACTCCAGTTTTAGACAAATTTTCTATATCTCGAACAGACAGATTTTCACTAATAATTAAGTTAAATCTTCTTATTTGTTCAGCTTCATCTGGAATAGTTACCAAAGCGCGGGCATGCCCCATTGAAATTAAACTATCTCGAACACCTGCCTGAATTTCAACTGGTAATTTCAATAAACGCAAGTAATTAGCAATGTTTGAACGAGATTTTGCAATTTTTTCGCTCAATTGTTCTTGCGTTAATTTACATTCTTCAATTAAGCGTTGGTAGGATATTGCAACTTCGATAGCATTTAAATCCTCACGTTGAATATTTTCCACCAATGCCATTTCTAGCATTGTTTGATCGTTTGCAATGCGTATATAAGCAGGAACTTCTGTTAAACCAGCCAATTGCGAAGCACGAAAGCGTCTTTCACCTGAAATTAATTGATATTTATCTCGGCCTAATTTACGAACAGTTAAAGGCTGAATTATTCCATGAACCTGAATTGAGCGACATAAATCATCCAATGCCTCTTTCTCGAAATTAGTTCTTGGATTAAAAGGATTTGCTTCAATTGATTCTATAGGTAATAGCGAAACCGAACCCGCTGTTGCAGTTCCAGTTGAAGTAATGTCTGTGTTACTATTTTGAAGTAAGGCACCTAATCCTCGTCCAAGTGCTGGTTGCTTTTTTGAATTAGAGCTCATTATCTATCTCAATTATTTTGTCGTCGTTACCAATCTTCGTTAAATTATTTTTCTGTAAAATTTCGCGCGCAAAGTTAAGATAATTGATAGAACCTTTTGATGCAGCATCGTACATTATAACCGTATTTCCGTAACTCGAAGCTTCTGTGATTGTTGTATTTCGGTGAATTACTGTGTCAAAAACCAATTCTTGAAAATGTGTTTTTACTTCGTCTACTACTTGATTCGCCATTCTTAGACGCGTATCGTACATCGTTAATAAAATTCCTTCAATCTCTAAATCGGGATTCAAGCGACCTTGAATTATTTTAATTGTATTTAACAATTTCGTCAAACCTTCTAAGGCAAAATATTCACTTTGAACAGGAATCATCACAGAATCTGCTGCGACAATTGAATTAACAGTAATCAACCCAAGGGAAGGTGAACAATCGATCAGAATAAAATCGTAGTCATCTTTAATTTTTTCTAATGCTTTTTTTAATAAATATTCACGATTGGGCATATTAATCATTTCGATTTCAGCACCAACTAAATCCATGTGCGAAGGAAGAATATCCAAATTCGGGTTGGAAGTATTGAGAATTAAATCTTTTGGATGCATCCCATTCACCAAGCAATCATAAATATTACGCGAATTTTTTGGGTCAAATCCATTTCCTGAAGTTGAATTTGCTTGCGGATCAGCATCGATAATCAAGGTTTTGTATTCCAAAACACCTAAACATCCGCCCAGATTTATCGCAGTTGTTGATTTTCCTACACCGCCTTTTTGATTGGCAATCGCAATGATTTTTCCCATAACTAAAATTGAGCTATAAAATTAGTGCTTGTTCTTTTGATTTTTATGAAATCCTTAAGGAACTTATCAACGAGTTTTTATTAATTGTTTTTTTGGAGTTTAAGACGTTAGGATTTTAGGACTTTAAGACTATCTAGTAAGTACGTTTATAAGAGTAGTCTGAGGGTAAGAGTAAATAAAGAACTAGAAAAATTCAATTAATACAGTCATACAAAAAAAGCAGGTTTTTTCTTAATGAAACAAAATTCAATTTATTTTGCTATTTTAGTAATTCAAAACTCAGAAAATGAAATTATATATAAGTTCATTGTTACTCATTTTATGTTATTCTCTAAACATAAATGCTCAGTCGCTTGCAAGTATTAAACCATTAGGCAATAAAAATAATACCGGAAAAACATTGATTGAAAACAAAGGTCAATGGCCAAAAGGTGTTGTTTTTCGAGCAAATATGGATGGCGGAAAATTGTGGGTACTCGAAAATAAAATGATTTTTCATTTGCAAGATTATTCGGCGATGCACAAAGCCCATGCTATGAATACTCCTGGATTTACAGGGGAATCAATAAAAGAAACGTTAGTGCATTTGAATTTCGTAGGATCGAAAAAAGCAACTAAAATTGAAAAAAGTAATCCAACTGATTTTTATTACAATTACTTTATCGGTTCAGACCAAAGTAAATGGGCTTCGGATGTACATGGATTTGAATCTGCTGTAATGAAGGAGTTTTATTCAGGCATAGATTTTAAAATTACTGGTCAAGGCGATGAAGTAAAATATGAATTCATTGTCAATGCTCAAATTGATCCATCTGTCATAAAATTGAATTATGCAGGTCAAAAGTCATTAAAAATCGATCGAAAAGGAAATTTAGTAATAGATACCGAGCTCGGAAAAATATTTGAAAATAAACCTTATGCGTATCAAATTATTGAAGGACAAAAAAAGGAAGTTTCAGTGAAATTTATTCTAAATGGTGATAATGTTACGTTTGATTTGGGAAAATACAATCCAAATTATAACCTTATTATCGATCCAGTTTTGGTTTTCGCTACCTACAATGGTGCAAATTCTGATAATTTTGGAATGACAGCAACTTATGGTCATGATGGAACTGCTTATTCTGGAGGAACCGTTTACGGTAATAACTTCCCAATTCCTGATAATCAAACCTATGACATTACTTCAAACTTTACACTTTTGGCAGGTTCTTATGGGGTTACAGATGTATTTATTACAAAATATAATCCAACAGGGACACAAATGTTATGGAGTACTTTTGTTGGAGGAGGAAACAATACAGCTGGAACGGAAACGGTTCACAGTATGATTTGTGATTTAAGTGATAATTTGTATTTCTTTGGTGCAACCTCAAGTGCTGATTTTCCAACTACTGCAAATGCTTTTAATCAAACACATAATGGAGGAGGAACAGCTGAATTTTACTACAACGGTGTTTATTATTCTAGTCAAGGAACAGACATTTATGTTACTAAATTGAGTACAAATGGACATAACTTATTAGGTTCAACTTTAGTTGGAGGTTCACTAAATGATGGAGTAAATTATAATGCTGCATCTTTACCTTACAATTCTGCTGCTACTTATTCAGGTTTGACTTCTAACTATGGAGATCAGTTTAGAGGAGAGATAATGCTGGACCAAAATAATAATGTCTTGGTAGCCTCTTGTACCAAATCAACCAATTTCCCAGTCGCGAACGCAATTCAAGGTACGAATGGAGGTTTGCAAGATGGAGTTGTTTTTAAATTGGCAGCTAATTTTCAAAGTCTACTTTTTTCAAGTTATTATGGTGGTTCAGCTGATGACGCTTGTTATTCAGTTAAAGTAGATGATTTTGATAACATCATTTTTGCTGGAGGAACAAAATCGACCAATTTGATTGCCACAACAGGTGGATGGCAACCTGCCAATGCTGGCGGAACTGCTGAAGGTTTTGTTGTAAAATTACCACCAACAGGAAATAATATTACGCAAGCAAGTTATATCGGTCGCAATCAATATGATCAAGTTTTCTTTGTAGAAGTGGACAGAGATAACAACATCTTCCTATTAGGGCAATCTGTTGGTGGAACATTTCCTGTTTTTAACGCACCTTATTCAAATGGGAGCAGTAGTAATTTTATCATTAAATTGAACCCAGCTTTAACAACAAATATGGCTTCAACTCGCTTTGGCAATGGAAGTACAGCACTTAACGTTTCACCAGCGGCATTTTTAGTCGATGTTTGTGGAAATATCTACGTTTCAGCTTGGGGTGCAAATATTTTACAAAGTACAGCTTTGAGTGGAATGCCTGTTACACCAGACGCCTTTCGTTTAACGCCACCTAACGGATTTGATTTTTATTTGTTAGTATTGGAACGCAATTTCGGTGGAATTTTATACGGAACTTACATCGGTGGAAATCTATCGCAAGAACACGTTGATGGTGGAACTTCTCGCTTCGATAAAAATGGTATCGTTTATCAATCAGTTTGTGCAGGCTGTAGTAATAACGATGATTTTCCAACTACTCAAGGTGCTTGGTCGGCAACAAATAATAGCAGTAACTGTAACAATGCAATCTATAAATTTGACACCGGAGTTATTCCTAATGCTGAATTTACAACCGATCAAGCAATAGGTTGCCAAGATTTCACCGTTACTTTTGATAATATTTCCTCAGAAGACGATACTTTCCTTTGGGATTTTGGAAATGGGAATTTAGATTCGGTAACCATCAATCCTGTAATTGTTTATAATACACCAGGAACTTATCAAGTGAATTTGTACGTAACAGATAGTTTTTGCGCAATAACTGATACTGCCGTTTTAACAATAACTGTTTTTGATTCAATTCAACTTAATTTACCTGATACCTTAAAATTATGTAACTCACTTCCAACACAATTGATTGCAAATAGCTACGGAACAGGCGATTATTTTATTTGGTCAACTTCTCCGAATTTTACAAATCCATTGAATATTCCATCTGATTCAATCATAACAGTTTCTCCTCCTGATGGTAAATATTATATCAAGGTAGGGAATCAATATTGTGATAAAATAGATAGTGTCGTAGTCATTTTTGATGTCCCTCCAACTGCCGAGATAACCTTAAATAATCAACAAGGTTGTGCACCTCTAACCGTCACGCTCACGAATTCTTCTGTGCAAACGAGTTATTTCTTATGGAATTTTGGAAATGGAACCCTCGATTCAGTTAATACAACAACAACAGTTACCTATTTTACACCTGGAAATTATCAAATTACCCTTACAATAGTTGATGACGTTTGTCCAACAAATGATACGGAAACGGTGACGATTGTTGTTTCTCCCGGCGTAACAATTAGTTTGGTAGATACTATTTCGTTGTGTGCTTCCGTTCCAATTACTTTTAATCCAATTGTTGGTGGTGGAGCAACTGAATTTATTTGGTCGTCAACTAATCAGTTTAGCGATACTTTAAACTTGGATTTAACTCTGTCTTCATTAACAATTAATGACCCAGCAAACGGATATTATTATTTACTAGCTAGTAGTAATGAATGTGAAAACAGAGATAGTGTATACGTTGAATTTACAAGTGCTAGTTTGACATTGACTGGTGATAATTTAATTTGTTTAGGAGAAACAACTACTATTACTGCAACTAGTACCAATCCTACTATTACGTTTACACATTCGTGGTCGCCATCAACTATTATTGTTTCGCCAACAACTAGTAACCAAGTTCAAGTAAATCCAACGAATTCGCAATATTTATATTTAAATGCTAGTTCTTCCAATG
>CAMDGP010000022.1 GCA_945897765.1 Chitinophaga pinensis | reverse complement strand
TTAATTATTAGCGGATGATCTTGGTCATCAATACTAATATTCAAACCGGATAATCGAATTACCTCGTGCAATTGATGTCTACGCTCGTTTATTGCTCCGAAACGTGGAGTAAATACACGTATTTCTTTTCCCGCTTCTTGAACTACCTGAGGAAGTCTTCTTGAAGTTGATGAAATTTCTGATTTTGGTAAAAAAGGAAAAATTTCTTGAGATATAAAAAGTACTTTTTTCTTCTCCATTAATTTTGTTTGTAAGGGTACAAAGTTACTATATTTATTCAACTTACACAAAAAGCAATAGCTTTGTCCTTTATAATTACGCAAATAGAATGTCAACTATTCAATTGATTCACAAAAAAGAGGAGCTTAAATCAATATTAAGTGCATTGAAGTCAGCAGGTAAAAGTATTGGTTTTGTTCCAACTATGGGTGCACTTCATGAAGGCCACAAAGCTTTAGTAGTTAAGGCTTCAAGAGAAAATGACTTGGTAGTAGTTAGCATTTTTGTGAACCCAACCCAATTCAATAATAAAGAAGATTTAGCGCTCTATCCCAGAACTTTAGATGCTGATTTAGAATTATTAAAAACAATTGAGAATGGAATTGTTTTTGTCCCTGATGCAGCAACTATTTACCCTGAAAAGACTAGTTTTAAACCATTTGATCTCGGAATTTTAGACAAAGTAATGGAAGGAAAACATCGTCCTGGGCATTTTGATGGTGTGGTACATGTTGTTCACAACTTGTTTGAAATCGTTGAACCAACAAAAGCCTATTTCGGTCAAAAAGACTTTCAACAATTAGCGGTAATCCGAAAAATGAATGCGCATTATGGTTTTCCAATTGAAATTATTGCTTGTGAAACTTTACGTGAAGAATCAGGACTGGCAATGAGCAGTAGAAATATGCGCTTAAGTGAACAAGAAAAAAAAGATGCTTTAATTTTATTTGAAACACTACAATTTGTAAAAGAAAATAGGAGTAATTATCCCCCGAATGAACTAATTGTAAAGGCGCTTGAATTTTTCAATTCAGGAAATTTGATTCTCGAATATCTTGATATTGTTGAAGTCGAAAGTTTAGAAAATACAATGAGTTGGAATAATTCATCTGTTTGTTGTATCGCTGCATATTGCGGAACGGTACGTTTGATTGATAATTTGTTGTTGTAATCCGTTTATTTAATTTACTTTTGCCGCGCATTTTATATTTATGTTAATTCAAGTTTTAAAGTCCAAAATCCACCGTGTTAGAGTCACTCAAGCTGACTTGAATTACATTGGTAGCATTACCATTGATGAAGCGTTAATGAATGCTTCTAACCTGATTGAAGGTGAAAAAGTTCAAATCGTCAACATTAATAATGGTGAACGTTTTGAAACTTATGTAATCAAAGGTGATCGCAATTCTGGTATGATTTGTTTGAATGGTCCTGCTGCTCGACGCGTGGCAATCAATGATGTAATTATCATTATTGGCTATGGTTACATGGATTTTGAAGAAGCAAAAACATATAAACCTTCATTGGTTTTCCCGAATGAAAAAACAAATCTCTTAGTTTAATGACTAAAAAACATGGATAGATTAGATTATATCACTGAAAAAATTGTTTCTATCGAAGAAGCTAAAAAAAGAATCTCCATGTGGCACATGAAAAACGATGTTGTATGTTTTACTAACGGCTGTTTCGATATTCTCCATTTGGGTCATATTACTTATCTAGCAAAAGCGGCATCCTTGGGTAAACGTTTAATTGTTGCTATAAATAGTGATGATTCTGTGCGTCTTTTAAACAAGGCACCCAATCGTCCAATTAACAATGAGCAAGCAAGAATGATGGTAGTTGCTGCCTTAGGTTGTGTAGATTTAGTCGTAGTTTTTAACGAACAAACACCATTGGAATTAATCAAAGAACTCTTACCTGATGTGTTAATTAAAGGTGCAGATTACGACGCTGAAGAAACCGACAAAAATCACCCAAAATATATTATTGGTTCAGATATAATCAAAGCAAATGGTGGTAAAGTTGAAACTATTTCTTTTGTGGAAGGCTATTCCACCACGGCTATACTTTCGAAGTAATATTTTTACTAAAAAAAACAGTTGAATATTCGCAAAAGATATAGTAAAATATCCTAAGCTTTAATATCAAACTTACAATCGAAGTGTGAACTATTTAGAAAATAATCACGAACCTTTTTCGGCCTTGAATTTCTAGGTTTTATCTACTGCACTGAAATTGTTGTATTTTGAGAATTTCTGTAAGAACATTCGCTAAAATCCAATTTTAGAAAGGGGTTAAAATTGTTCGCGACGAGTTGTATATACTTCTAGGACAATGATTTGCGAACAAATAGAAATTCAGAGCCTTGATTTTTGATTCTTTTGATCAAGCAAAAGAATGGCAAATAAAATAATCTCCAAAGTAAGTATTCATGTGAATTTCTAGACATTTTATAATTAGTAGTATTTCTAGCAACCAAACATTTTCAATTAACAAAAATAAAATCCCTTGCACCGCCACTCTGTCAGTAAATTTCCAAAGGCACATTCTTTGACATCGGAGCAATCTGATGAAACAAAAGACTTACTTTGAAAGCCATTTAAGAAATGCTATTCCTCCTGCTTTAATCGTGGTAATTGTTATGTGGTTGGTTTATTGGGCTGACTTTCTTTTTATCTTTGATTTTCACAAATTAGGGGTACTTCCAAAAACAATCGAAGGACTGAAAGGAATTATTTTTATGCCATTAATTCATGCGCATTCCGATTTCAAACATATAATTAATAACTCAGTTCCTACCTTTTTACTACTAACACTTTTGTTCTACTCCTACAAAGACATTGCTTTGAAAGTATTTTTCGGAAGCTGGTTATTTACAGGTGTTTTGGTGTGGATTTTTGCCACCAACAAAGGTTCATTTCACATCGGAATGAGTGGGGTGATTTACGCATTAGCTGCCTTTCTTTTTACTTCGGGTGTTTTACGTAAATACTTGCCACTTCAAGCGCTTTCTCTTTTCATTGTTTTTCTCTATGGTAGTCTTATTTGGGGGATTTTTCCAACTACTCCTCGCGTTTCATGGGAAGGACATTTGATGGGGATGATTGTTGGAGTTTTAATAGCTATTTATTATCGCTCTGAAGGTCCTCAGCGCCCAAAATACCAGTATGAAATTGAGAAAGAATTAGGAATCGAACCTCCAGATTTGGAAGGAATGTATTTGGAACAAGTTCGCCAAGAAGAAGAAGCAATCCGCCAACAGCAAGAAGCACTGCGACAATTGGAGGAAGAAAAATTGAACAACGAAATCAAAATCATTTACCATTTCAAACAAGATTCTAAAGAATCTGAGAAATAGTTCTTGATAAAATTGAATGAAAATTATTCAAAATTAATAAGTTAATGTGCGGTATAATGCACTTTTTAGTTGTAAATTTAAACAATCCAAAAAAATTAGCTATAAAGTGCTATAAAAAGCACTATTCTATTATTTTTCATTAAAAAGTTCTATATTTACACAAAATAAAGCCATATAATGCACTTTGATCAACTCATTTTACAGATAAAGCAACGTAGAGAAGAACTTCAAATCACTCAAGAAACCTTAGCTGAAATAGCAGAAGTGGGCTTACGTACACTTAAGCAATTTGAGAGTGGAAAAGGAAACCCTACTCTTCAAACGATTACAAAGATTTCTGAAGTATTGGGAATGGAATTGAAACTACAAATTAAACCTTTAAATCAGATTAAATGAGAAGCGCTAAAGTTTTTTACAAAAATGAAGAAGCGGGAATTCTTACACAGATCGAAGATGGTTCGTTTTCATTTGAGTATCATGATTCTTGGATAAAAGATGTGTCAAAAGCTTCAATTAGCTTAGTACTTCCCAAGGAACAAAAAAATTTTACATCTCCTTATTTATTTCCCTTTTTCTACAATATGTTGCCGGAAGGAACCAATAAACAAATTGTGTGTTTCAATTTGCGAATAGATGAAAACGATTCCTTTGGGATTTTACTTGCAACAACCGAAAATGATACGATTGGTGCGGTTAGAGTTCTTAAAAATGAGGTAAAATGAGTTTGCAGAATATTGAATGTTGTCCAGGAACACTTGCTGAAGGATACAAATCTTATAGTAATCTTGCTTTAAAAAGAGTATTTGAAGGTAAAAAAGTCAGTCCTATTTTACCCTATGATGCACCTTTTACCAGCTCGTTAGCTGATGAACTTTTTGATGAAAATAGGAAACGAATGTCTATTTCAGGTGTTCAAGAAAAATTTTCAGTTTTACTTGACAAAAATAAATTACGACTCATTAAAAAGGGAGAATTTGGACAATATATATTAAAACCAATTCCAAGTGCTGGTAAAAACAAAGATCAAATGCCAGCAAATGAACATTTAACAATGCAAATTGCTCGTCAAGTTTTTGGAATTGAAACTGCTGAAAATGCGTTGATTTTTTTTCAAAATGGAGAGCAAGCTTATATCACAAAACGATTTGATGTAAGAGACAAATCTTCGAAATGGGCGCAAGAAGATTTCGCTTCGTTGGCAGAGCGCACACCTCAAACGCACGGTGAAAACTATAAATATTTAGGAAGTTATTTTGAACTGTTTGTAATTTTAAAAAAATATGTTCCAGCATATATTATCGAAGCACCAAAACTTTTTAAACTCATTTTATTCAATTATTTGATGTCAAATGGAGATGCACATTTTAAGAATTTTTCCCTAATTGAAACTTCATTCGGTGACTTTAGATTAAGTCCTGCTTATGATTTATTAAATAGTCGAATTCATATAGTCGACCGCGATTTTGCTTTGGAAGATGGGTTGTTATCTAAAAATGAGGTCAATGGGAAAGTCAAAGAACAATTCCAAAAATTGGGAGAAATGGCAGGGATTTCTTCTTTTCAAATATCGAAAATAATAGAATCAATTTGTACGAATGAAAAAGACGTAAAGAAATTAATTCGTAACTCGTTTTTATCAGATTCCATTAAACGAAATTATGAACAAGCGTATTTAACGCGATTGAATAAATTAATAAGAATTTGAATAGATTTTTTATGTGAATTTTTTTTTAACTATATAAATAACAATGTATTACAAAATAATTATTCTTTTTATAGCACGCCAAAACTTTACTTTTTATCGAGTTTTGGCGAACTTTACATTTTAAAACGAACTCAATTTCCATGTTTAATAATTTAATTAGTGTCGTAATGAAATTTATTAGCTAAAAAACTATATTTGATTGAAGTACTGAAAATTGAAATTCAAACACTCCACTCCATAATTTCTTGCTCGGTTTGGAAATCATTGAGGAAACATAAAATATTTTTTATCGAAGTAGGATTAGGTTTCCTCCTTTAAAGGAGGATTAAAGAGGATGACTCTATAATCTCCTACGATTCAAACACTCAACTCCATAATTTCTTGTATGCTTGCCTCGTTTTCGTGCAAAATCATTTGATGAATAATTGCGTCCACTTTGTTTTGGATTTCTTGCTCAGTTTTTAAATCTTTGAGGAAATCCAAAGGATGCTCGTTCTCAAAGAAGAAAATCACCAATTCATCTTTCATTGCATCCGCATAACTCCCATTTGAAGATGCGATGATGGATTGGAGGATTTGGGATTTTTGGAGGTGGGTGAGCATGTATTGTTTTATGGATTTACATCCGTGAAATAATCAAATAAATGATCTTCAACTGGTTGATTTAACTTAAAAACTAGTTGAACAACCGGAACTTTTTTTCCTAAGTCGTTTTCCATAGTTTTTTGCTCAAAGGAATTGATATTTAATTAAAACAAATCAAATTGAAAAATCACATCTGTAAATACCATCACCAATTAAAGTGACGGAAATATCAGTTCTCCCATAACGATCTAAATGATGTCTCCTCAAAGGTTGTCCATGCGGAACACCAATACGTGTTCTTAAGTACTCTCCCATTTGATTTTTAGCAGGAAATGAACTTATTTGTTTTGGATAATCAACCCCATCAACAAGGTTTGTTCCTTCTAATAAGCCTTCCATTGCAATTCCATCATCCCATATTAACTCTATAGCTTCATTAGATCTTTGTCTCCTTCCGCGAACATCTACCAACTCTCTTGCTGTCAATTTTGGAGGAAATAAATCAGGAAACTGTCTAATATGATTGATGCTAATCGGTATACAAGCATCATCAATCCCTCTTTTCTCAGATGGTAAACCATTAGCCATATAGCCCCAGTTTAAACCACTTGCATTATGTGTTTCACCATTATCCATTAACAATGTCATATTGCAAATTGCTCCTTCTCTAATAATCTCTTGTACTCCACGTAACCCTATTTCAAGACAAGAAATTGAATTATTGAAAATATGTGAGATGTATTCGTTTAACGGATTAAAAGTATCTCTAGTAGTTTCAGCTAAAATTTCTCTGTAAGGAGTTGTCAACCCATTTGTGGAAAAATTTGCTGAACCGATTAAAGCGTGGATTATTTGCCCATTTCTTCTCCAAGCATAGCATTTCGAGTGAACTGGAATTTGAGAATAGAAGATATTCAAATTGTCAACTGAGTCTTGAATTCGAATCAATGAGTTATGTAAACTTGTTTGAATACCTTCAGAACCATACATTCCATAAATCACCCTAGAGTTAAAAGGTAGTTCTTCTAATCTTGCAACAGGACTTGGTCCTAAATATCCTGAAAGTACAATTAATTCATCAGAATCAAGTATTTCATGTCTTTGGAAAATTAATTCCTCTAAATTTTGATAATAAAGCATAATTTAATGAGAATAAGCTTGTTTATTAAAAAACCCTGGTTCTAATATAAGGTCATCTGTTTCATTTTCAAATATTTCTAAGATTGTTTCAGCAATAATTTTAGCAAATTCTGGTGGTACTGCATTTCCTATCATTTTATACTGGTCACTTTTTGAACCTAAAAATTCAAAATTATCATCAAAAGATTGTAATCGTGCTGCTTCCCTTACAGTAATTGATCGTGCCTGTTCAGGATCAGGGTGAATATGTCTTAACCCATCTTTATACAAATGAGCTGGAATTGTGTTGCTTGGCTTATCCTCTCTAATTACGTGATATTTGTGAAAGTTTGAATCTTTGCCAGTTTTTTCTTTATATAATTGTATTAATGCTTGACTAGAAGTATATTTTTCCTCGCCAGTTCTTATATCATTCGCTAATAGTTTGAAAATTTCAATATCTCTATTACTATGTGTTCTTGGCTCATGATTTTTCGGCAATGGCACTCCATTTAGTTTAACGTTATGTGAATTTTTAGTGCTATTTTGACAAGGAAATATTTTTGGGAGATTGTCGAAAGCAACTTTCGAATTCACAGGATACTTACTTGCCTTTCCTTTTAGTTGAGCATAAAAGTTTCTTACAATTTGAGTGCTTTTATCAGATTTCTTAACTCCAAAAATTATTAAACGTTTTCTTTTTTGTGGAACATTGTAGAAAGAAGTGTCAAAAAGTGCATTAGTCCTAAGATTATCAGTTATTTCATATCCTATTTCATTAAATGCAATTTTAATCCTGTCAACAATTTGAACTCCTCCTGGTTTGGCAGATAGAATACCTTCAACATTTTCAAACACAAAAGCTTTAGGTTGGTAATGTTGTACCATATTAACATAACTTTCAAAAAGATAGTTTCTATAATCATCTTGCATCCCATTTATATCACGAACTCGACCTGCTATAGAATAGGCTTGACAAGGTGGGCCTCCCAAAATTAGGTCAACAGATTTATTACCAATTAATGAATCAACACCTTTGCTTTCCCCAAAAACAGAATCAGAATATCCATTTATTAATTCTTCGGTACGTTGAATATCAAAATGTAAAACATTAACATTAACATCATCAAAATTATAATTCCACTTTGTAATCAATCGTTTTTTCAATGTCTGAACTGTCGGATATTCCCAATCTACAGCCGCTAAAGTATTAAATCTACCTGTTTGAAGAAAGCCATCCGTCAAACCTCCACAACCTGCAAATAAATCAATTACATTATACTTCATAATTCAAATGTTTTAAAAGTTGTTCTCCTAATATCTTTCCCAATAGAGGAGGCACTGCATTTCCAACTTGTCTATATTGTTCTGTTTTATTTCCTAAAAACTCAAATTCATCTGAAAAAGACTGAAGACGTGCATTTTCCCTAACACTAGGAACTCTATTCCATTTATAATGAAAATGATTTCTATGACCTGTATCAATGGTTTTAGAGGGCTTTTTACTGTGGTATCTTGTCCATGCTTCATTAAATTTTCTTGAATCACCAACTCCTAGAGGTAAATCTCTATGATTTCCACCTTCTGGAACCTGAGAAATTACATGTATAACATGATCTGTATGTTGTGTGCCGAGATGATTTTTAAGCACTTTATTACCGTTTCGCATCATTTTTTGATAATTGCTAAAAGGTTTTTTATCATACTCCAAGTTTTCGTTTCCTAGGTTACTGACTAGGTCTGGTAAATCACCAATTGCATCTTCACATCCAATATAATGTTCTGCTTTTAAAATTGGATCTGGAAATTCAAAAACACCAAAATCTTTTCTGAGAGCAACAAAAAACACTCTTTTACGAATTTGAGGAACACCATAATCTGGAGCAAAAAGTAATTTTGGATTACAATTGTAACCCATTTCATCACAAAGTCTAATTATTTCTTTTTTTGCTTTTCCACCGTAAAGATTTAGTAATCCTGGTACATTTTCGATAATTAATGCTTTAGGATTTAATCTTTCTGCAACTTTAAAAACTGAATAGAAAAGTGAGTTTCTTTCGTCATTTTCATTTCGGGTTCCAGACAGAGAAAATCCTTGACAAGGAGGTCCTGCAATTATGACATCTATTTCTTTACCTTTAGTTTCATTAACAATTGTTTCAATCGCACTTTCTTTATGTAAATCAAGTAAAAGAGCTTTTGAATTGTTATGATTCTTCTCGAATGTTTTGAGAGCAATTTCAGTATTATCAACGCCTAATACTACATGAAAACCAGCTTGCTGAAATCCGTATGAAAATCCACCACACCCTGAGAATAAATCTATTGCTGTTAATTTTTTACTCATTTTCAAAGTTTATAATTCCTTGTTTTGTATTAATACTTCTTAAATATGTCGCTGTTCCTTCTGCTACAACAAACACATTATCCGAGCATTTGTATTTATAGGCTTCTTGAGCAAACTTATCTGCAAAAAATAGATCATTAACTTTTTGAGAATCCATATCAAAAATATCAGATAGTAGTTTCAATTTAGAAACACTAAATTTTTTTGTTCCATTCTCAATTCGACTGATTGCACTAGAATTAATACCTATTCTAGCACCAAAATCGGTTTGAGTCCATTCTCTTTTCTCTCGCTCCATTTTAATAAAGTTGCCAAAACTTGTCATATTTAAGGTTTTACTATTTATGATTTGACCTATTTTGGGTAAAGTTATTTATTTGTTTTTTATTTTGCAAATTGAAATTTAATTTTGATTAAAAAACTTAAAACCTCACCGCCACCAACCCCCAACCCCAAAATAACCTATCTTCTCAATACTCTCCTTACTTTTGCTGAAAAAAGCACTTGTCTCATTTCCGAACGATATTGCAAACCAGTGAAGGATTCTACAAAGAAAAAGGATCGAAGTTTTTGGCTTTTGCTGTGCCTTGTAAAACGGAAGAAGAAGCAAAAATTTACCTCCATCAATGGCGCAAAGAACACCACCAAGCTGTCCATGTGTGTTATGCTTTTCGATTTGGAAGTGATAAGAAATTGTATCGTGCAAGTGACGACGGAGAACCTTCCAATTCAGCTGGACCGCCGATTTTAGGACAAATTCAATCTTTTGATCTAACGAACATTTTGGTGGCAGTTGTGCGTTATTACGGTGGAACAAATTTAGGAGTTGGAGGCTTAATCAATGCCTACCGAACCGCATCGAAAGAAGCGTTGGAACAATCGGAAATCGTTGAGTTAGAGGACGAACAAGAAATCACCATTTCATTCACGTATGAGCAAATGCCACAGGTAATGAAAATCGTTAAAAGTCAGCCTTGTAAAATAATCACACAATCTTTTGAAGTTGCCTGCGTTCTAAAAGTAAGTTTGCCCCTTTCAAACAGCACGTTACAAGCGCAATTGCAAAACTTGGACGGAGTAGAACTGGAATCCGTGAAAGTTTAAGTAATTTTCTAACCATGAAAGTCACCATCAAAGAACCTTGTCTAGAAAATTGGGACAACATGAAAATCACGATGCATTCGCGTCATTGCTTGAAGTGTGACAAACATTTGGTCGACTTCAGAACGTTTAGCCGTGCGGAAATCATTGCGTATTTGCTTTCAAATCCTGTTGGCTCTGTTTGCGGAAAAATGTCCAGCCAGCAATTTGATTTTCACATCGACGATTATCCAGCATTGATGGAAGTGTTGAAACAACCGCGTTTTCAGTCTAAAGCTTTTATGATTTTAGCGATGGTTGGCGCAAGTTTGTTTTCTTCCTGTGAGCAGGATTCGAATGTTAGAGGTTCCGTTTCGAAATCACATAAGACTGAAATTGCTTTACGTTCCAAGGAACAGAAAAAAAAGAAAGAAAATTCTAAAAAAGATAAAGAACAGAAAGACATTCTTAGAACGTTCAAAGGTGGTGAAATTCTTGAATCAGAACACGTTGAAACTGTAAATGAAATTCATGAAACGATGGGGATTCCAATGATGGAGGTCGTTGAACCTGAAAGACCCATTTACGAAATGGAAGAACCAAAAATTGCTGACGACACACCTGTTGTTTTTGCTGAAGTTGATGCGGAATATCCAGGAGGTTATGTTCAAATGCTGAAATACATTCAAGAAAGCGTTCAATATCCAACTTTAGAAAAAGACAAGGGCATCGAAGGAAAAGTGATTGTGCGTTTTGTGGTAAACAAAAATGGAGAATTAGAAAATTTTGAGATTGTAAAAAGCGTTCCCGACGGTAAAGGCTTAGAACAAGAAGCCATTCGTGTGATTAAAAATATGCCGAAATGGACACCTGGAAAGAACGATGGGCATTCCGTTTCGCAATACATGACAATTCCGATAAATTTTACGCTGAACTAAAGCATAGTTTATGAAAGCGATTATCAAAGAACCGTGCCATGAAGATTAAAGGAAGATGAAGACCGATTTATGCAGATTTACTTTTATTTAGTTTTCGCAACCATTCCAAATAATATTTTAAACTTGAAAATCAAACATTAAATCGAAGAGAGAACTATTTAATAATATTAACGCACTTTTTCGGCCTTGGATTTCTAGGTTTTAGCTACTGAACTGAAACTGGTTAATTTTAAGGATTTTTGTTCCGTCAGCAGACGGACGCCAAAATCCAGTTTCAGAAAGGAGTTAAAATTGTTCGCTTCGAGTTGTAAATAATATCAGAGTGATAATTTGCGAACAAAAAGAAATTCAGAGCCTAGATTTTTTGTTTCTTTTTAATCATGCAAAAAGAAAGGCAAATAAAATATTAGCTCAAATTGAGATTAATTTCGGCGTTATGAATTTGATTATTATTGGTGGCACGAAAGCATTCGCTCAAAAATACAATTTCAATAACTCTACTTCATCAAAAAAGTAACCTCTTTCAAACCATAAGACTGAATAGCATTTGATTTTTCAATTAAGATTTTCCCTTCTTCAGTAGTTCCAATTATTTTTCCAACAAACACACCAAATTCATCTTCATAGCTTTTCAATTCATTCATTTGAAACAAATTGTTTTCGTATTCTACTTTTAAAATCTCGAAATTAGAAGAATAAATTAACTGAAACTGTTCATTCATTTCATGTGCTAGCAAATTTAAAAACTTACGTGGTTCAACAATTTGTTTTGTTTCAAGAAGTACGCTTGTTGCTTTTAAATCGTCGAAAAAAGTTTGATTTAAGTTTAAACCAATTCCAATTATTGAGCAACTAATTCGCGTGCCTTGAAGTTGATTTTCGATTAAAATTCCAGCGATTTTTTTCCCTCCAACAAAGATGTCATTTGGCCATTTAATAAGGGCTTCAATGTTAAATTTTCTTAATGTTTCCAAGAGCGAAAGGCTTGTTGCCCATGTTATGGCTATCTGATTTTCTACTGACAGATTGTCGGGTTTAAAAACAAAGGAAGATAACAAGTTTTTCCCTGATTCCGACAACCAAATATTTCCTCTTTGTCCTTTACCCTCAGTTTGAACGTCTGCCATAATTACCGCTCCATTTTGACAAAGGTTCTCCGAAAGCAGCTTGGCAGCAAAATTGTTGGTGGAGTCAATATTAGATAAATGAATGATTTCTTTTCCGAAAAGAGCTTGCTTCACAGTATTACTTTTGAGGGTCGGGTCAAAATTAAAATTTATCCCTTAGATTTGTGATTCAACAAAAAATTAAATGCGAAAAACAAAAAGTATAACTGAGTCGGAATTATTGTGTAAAACGATAGTGGAGGGTATGCAGGAAAATAAAGCGAGAAATATTGTAGTATTAGATTTACGCCACCTGCAAAGCGCTGTTTGCGATTTTTTTGTAATCAGTAGCGGAGACTCAAGTACGCATGTTGATGGTATTTCAAACGCTACTTCACGATTCACAAGAAAAATTCTTCAAGAAAAACCTTGGCATATCGAAGGTAAAAACAATAGTGAGTGGATTTTGTTAGATTATATAGATGTTGTTGCTCACATTTTCTATAAGGACGCAAGGGGTTTTTACAGTATAGAGGACTTGTGGGCGGATGCAATTCGTACGGATATACCAAATTTAGATTAATAATAATATGTCAGAAGAAAAGAAAAAAAGTCCATTTTCTATATATTGGATTTATGCTGCATTGGGAGTTGCATTAATTGCATTTCAAATTTATATGAATACTGGCGGGCACGCCACAATCAAATACCGTGAAACATTTTTTAATCTCGTAGATCAACAAGGTGTTAAAAATGTTCGAATCATCAACCAAAGCCAAGCTGACTTTAAATTAACTGCCAAAGGATTGGATATTGTTAAAAAAGCAAACAAAGGTGAATTGGCAGAAATGAAAAAAACACTTTCAAAAGGAACGTCGGTAAAAGGTAAAGAAGTCACTTTTGAACTCGAAAACATTGGAAATCACTCCAATTTTGAAAAACTTTTAGAAGATAAAGGCTATAAAAACTACGAAAATGTGAACGAGGTCAATTATGTAGCTCAAATTTTGAGTTATTTACTTCCTTTTGGACTCATCATCATCATTTGGATATTTGTTATGCGTCGCATGTCAGGTGGCGGAGGTGGTGGCGGAGGTCAAATCTTCAACATCGGTAAATCAAGAGCGCAAGTTTATGAAAAAGGCAAAACTACTAATATTACCTTCAAGGATGTTGCTGGTTTGCAAGGTGCTAAAGAAGAAATTGTAGAAATTGTTGAGTTTTTAAAAAATCCAAAAAAATATACAGAATTAGGGGCGAAAATTCCTAAAGGTGCTTTGCTAGTAGGACCTCCAGGAACGGGAAAAACCTTACTCGCAAAAGCAGTTGCTGGTGAAGCTAAAGTTCCATTCTTTTCGCTTTCAGGTTCTGATTTCGTAGAAATGTTTGTTGGTGTTGGTGCTTCTAGAGTACGTGATTTATTCCGCCAAGCAAAAGAAAAAGCTCCTTCAATTATTTTTATTGATGAAATAGATGCAATCGGTAGAGCTAGAGGTAAAAACAATGGTTTTAACTCGAATGATGAACGCGAAAACACATTGAATCAATTATTGACAGAAATGGACGGTTTTGGAACCAATTCCGGTGTAATTATCATTGCGGCAACAAATAGAGCTGACGTACTAGATAGTGCATTAATGCGCGCTGGACGTTTCGATAGACAGATTTATGTGGACATGCCAGACATCAATGAGCGCAAGGAAATTTTTGCAGTGCATTTGAAACCAATTAAATTAGAGCCAAATATTGATGTTGATTTCTTGGCAAAACAAACTCCTGGTTTTTCTGGTGCAGATATTGCGAATCTTTGTAATGAAGCTGCTTTAATTGCTGCTAGAAAGGACAAGAAACAAGTTGAAAAACAAGATTTCTTGGACGCTGTTGATCGAATCGTTGGTGGTTTAGAGAAGAAAAATAAAATTATTACACCTGAAGAGAAAAAATCAATCGCTTATCACGAAGCTGGACATGCAACAATTTCTTGGTTATTAGAACACGCACATCCACTTGTTAAGGTTACAATCGTTCCGCGTGGACAATCATTAGGAGCAGCTTGGTATTTACCAGAAGAAAGAAGTATTACCACAACCGAACAAATATTAGATGATATGTGTTCAACTTTAGGTGGTCGTGCTGCTGAATTAGTAACCTTTGGTAAGATTAGCACAGGAGCTTTAAGTGACTTAGAAAAAGTAACAAAACAAGCTTATGCAATGGTTTCTATCTATGGTTTGAACGATAAAATAGGGAATATTTCCTACTATGACTCTCAAGGTCGTGATGCATTCACAAAACCATATTCAGATGATACTGCAAAAACAATCGATGAAGAGGTAAGTAAATTAATCGAAAGTCAATATCAGCGAGCGATTCAACTATTGAAAGATAATAAAGAAAAATTACAAGCTTTAGCGGACAAATTATTGACTGCAGAAGTGATTTTCAAAGAAGATTTAGAAGTGATTTTTGGAAAACGTCAATGGGATAAAGAAGCTACAATTGAAGTGAATGCATCAGTTGTAGATGGTCATGTGACCGAACAAACATCCGTTTCAAGTGAAGAAACCAATAACGAAACAGAAGAATCTGAAAAACCTGCTGAGTCAAATAATCACGAATCATTGTAATGGATTGGGTTTGCGTTTTTTCCACCACAGATGTTTTTCTGTTTGAGCAACTAAAAATGGTGCTTGATGTGGAAGATGTTGTGTTTAAAGAACGTAATACCGTTTCTTCAATGTATAACAATTTCGGAAGCTACGAACTTTATGTAAACATGGATGACAAAGAGAAGGCTGAAAAAATAGTGAAAGATGCCACTGGGTAATTTAGGAACAAGAGCATTAACAGGTGCAGTTTTCGCAACCGTTGTAATAGGTTCTATTCTTTGGAATCCGTATGCACAAGCTTTAGTTTTCTCCGTTTTTATGGTTCTTGGTTTAATGGAATTTTACCGCTTATTTAAAAATGACAAAATCGTGAGCGTTAGTTCCGAAATTGGTATTTTTATTGGTATTTTCATCTTCACTTTATTAATTGGAATCAGCGCGAAAGTATTGCCAATCATTTCAATAACTGTCATTTTCCCTTTGTTTTTTACATTGGTTTTAAGTGAGTTATGGAAGAAGAAAGAAAATCCAGTAATTAACATTTCAGTTTTGGTTTTTGGAATAATTTACGTTGTTGTTCCTTTTTATTTAACCATTGATTTAAACCTTAGAGATACTTCTTATTTACCTGCCGTGGTTGGGATGTATCTATTAATTTGGGCAAATGATTCCTTTGCTTACTTAACAGGAAGAGCTTTTGGAAAAACTAAATTATTTGAACGAATTTCTCCCAAAAAGACATGGGAAGGAACAATCGGCGGTGTCTTTTTTACTTTACTTTTTGGATATATCATTGGAGCTTTTATCAATAAAGGAGAAGAACTGTTTTGGATAATTTCTGCTGTTATCATTGCTCCTTGCGCGATTTATGGTGATTTATTAGAATCCTTATTCAAGAGAAGTTTAAAGATAAAAGATACAGGTTCAATTCTACCTGGACATGGTGGAATTTTAGATAGATTTGACGCAGCTTTATTTGGAATTCCATTCTTTTATTGTTGGTCAATGATTTATAATTACTGGTAAATATTAACTATGAAATTACACAGAGAAGGTTATGGTATCATGCTCGGTACCCTTGTTTTAATTTCAGGCATAAGTGCACTGAACTATTGGGGATTTACAAAACATGCGCTATTGCCAATTTTTATTTTAGCCGAATTGGTACTTATTACGTTTTTGGTTTTGGTTGTTCAATTTTTTAGAATTCCTTCACGCGATTGTACTTTTGGCGAAA
>CAMDGP010000021.1 GCA_945897765.1 Chitinophaga pinensis | reverse complement strand
TTTCAATTTTAATTCACGTTGGAATTGATAAATAAAACTCATCGCATAGCTTGACCCACCATAACCAGATCCGTCCCTAATATTTATCAATGAATTGACTTGAATTTTATTTGGTAGTAAAAAATTCATAAGAAAGTCCAAATTCTCATAAGTGAAATAAAATAAAGGAACCTGAATTTTGATTTTCCTATAATTTACCACAGCATTTAGTTCGGTTAAAATAAAGAAGGCATTACCAGAATAGCGATCATGAAAATTTGAATGTAACAAGCCATTATTGAATACTTCATTTTTAAACGGACAAAAAGCTAAATTTTGTTTAAAATTTACTTGAATACAATCCTTAACGATGAGGCTGATACCTTCTGATTCACATTGGTGTAAGAGCCTACCTGGTTTGAAAGGGAAATCACCCGATTGGGAATATTGCGAAATATGAGCATCTGTTAAAAGATACACCGATGGCTTGCTTGACGTAAAAACTGAATTTAATTCAAAATGTGGTATATGTCTAAAATCAAAACCAGCTGATGGATACCAGCATAATCTGTAGGGTAAATTTGAAAAAGGAAAGCCTAAAAGTAAATTAAGTTGTTCTTGTTCACTGAAAAATTGATGAATATTTCTTCCTTTCATTGTATTTTTTAATATTGAGTCTTTACAAAATTCTATAGATTGTCTTTTTTAGAAATACTTAATATCCCCCAAAAGTATTCATTTGGGAAAATTAATGTACTGATTTGAAGAATTATTTTTATTTCCCCGACTTCTGTGAAATCTGTTAAATGAAGAGGACTAAAGAAATTGTTTTTAAACATAATTTAAATTCATTTCGTTAGATAGATATATCATTTTCTGTTTTTATGAAAATTGTCACTATTAACACAAACCAAATTTTCTACTGTGAATTGATCCTCTTTTTTTTACTTTATTTTCCTCATCGAAATAATCTATTAAAAAGATATCTGGACAATTAAAAGGCTCAATAACCCACCACCTAGAAATTTTTTCTTGATCAAGAGCTGGCTTTTTAGCTTTAATTTCTTCAAATGTTATTCTGAGATCGTTAGAATAATAAAGTGTAGAGATATAATTGTATTTTTCTAGAAGTTCAAAAGATTGATTATAATCTTTCTCCCAACATAGTGCCAAAGCGGTAAAAACACAAGCAACATCAATTGGATTTCCGTCCAAGTCAGTTTTTAATTTTTCGAAAACATGATAAGGTGGCGATTGCTTTAATTTCAATCGATCAAATACGTCAAGCATTTTCTTATTACCATATTTACGAATTACAGAATCAGTGAAGTATTGTGCAAGTCCTTCATGAAAATTAATTACATCATTACCTTCATATTTGTCATCACACTTCAATGATTTTTGATTGAAATCACTATTCCAATGAATCATCCAATGTGTAAGTTCATGAATCAACACAATTGATTTTAAAAAGTCAAAAATTTCATTTGCGCTAATTAAATAGTCATCGGTAGTTAAAAAAATAAAGATGGGCTTACCGTCAATTTCTTTTCCCCTCATCTCCAACTCATATAAATATCTATTAGACAGTTCTTTAATATTTTCACGATATAATATAACGTCTCCATTTAAACATTTATCCTTAACCCTATATACTCCCAAATAATTTTCTATATCAAGTAAATCCGTATTTGGAGTTAACTTATTTGGTTTTTCATCTGAATCAAAAATAGCTGGTAATTCATCTATTGTCCATCCATGATTCTTAAAGGTTTCAACAAGAATTGAGATTAGTTCCTCTTCTAATTTTGTTAGTGTGTGTTTTGTTTCCATATAAATTCTACATTATTAATTATTTCATTCAAATCCACTCCCCCCAAACCTTCTGATTCACATACGGAACTATTTGGTTGTCGCAAACCACCATTGTATGTCCTGTTCCACCAGATTTTGGATTGCGTAAATCGTCGTAGAAAATTCCAAAATGAGCAGGAGAAATACCTTGAGAAGGTGCGCCTGTTACTTTTAAGGTATCTCGAACGATGTATGCGCCTTTCACCGAGTTTTTTGGATCTACGCCTTTTTCGTAGGATTCCACCAAACCTTTTTGTTGTTTATTGCGCTTTGATTCATATAAAATTTGTGGTTCCCTTGCTAGATTAATATCGTCCAAAGAAATGCGTTCATACAAACCAGGTTCTTCTTTTACACTTTTCATGTGGTCGTTGAATGGAACAATTGCTTGAAATCGCTTGGGGTCAACAGACATTACACCTTCTTTAAAGAAAGCATCGGCTCCACCAGCATTTCCACTTCGAAAGACACAATGTTTTGTGCTGGCAGCCAACAAACGACCGATTTCAACTAAGCGCTTTTCATCACTTTTCAAAACCTTTCGTTTACCTTCCAACAACACAATGCATCCTTCTTTATCGAAAAGGCGAATGAATTTTTCAAGCGTCATTGAACTTGGGTCTTTAATAAGTACTTTCATTTATATTTATTGGATTTTAATAGTTTTAATGAAAAATCACAATTTATTGGTTTTAACACTTGAATGTATTTCAATAGTTTCTTATCAATATCAGTATGCAGTCGCCAGTCCCAAATAAATTTTCGGTAGGTATCCCCTTGCATAAAAAAGCGCAAAATCGGCTCCTTTCCTTTTTTCCAAACACGAAACCAAACATGACCATCGACAAATTGAAAGTTTGTTTTTTCAAAATTCCCTGCATAAATCGCTTGCAGCCAACTTACCAAAAGATCTAAATCTTCATTTGTTAAAAATTTCAAGTTGGTTTTGCGTTTCTTTCCGCATTCAGAAATCACAATAGAGCTTTGATACCACCAATCCACTTTTTCTCCTATGGAATTTGTGATATTATCTAAAACTATAATTTCAAATGTTTCTCCTAAATAATTCACTAAGCGCATCCTATTTTTTTATGTCCGCCATTATATAAGCTCTTTTTTCCTCATCAAACGTGATTTCTTTTGTCACTAAGACATCTCGAAGTGTTTTTAAATCTCGTAAAATCGTTCGTTTTGTAACACTTGCCATTTTCATTATATCATCTATGTATAAATATTCACCTTCAAAAAGTTTATGATAAATAAAAAACAAGCGATTCAATTTTACAGTAAGTGCTAGTTCCCTTTTATTCAAATTCTGACGATAGCGTTGCCAAATTTCGATGATAACCAAAACCTGTTTTTTACTGATTATTGGTTTAGATATAAATTGAACTTGTGGTGGAATGCGTCTTAATTTTTTAGTTGTTCCAACAATTACAATAAACAAGTTCAATTTTTCCAATTTGTCTAACAAGGTTTCATCATTAAAAAAGTGCTCATCAATATTTTCTTCATCAACGAAAATGATAACATCAGAAAGTCCAACGAGTAGATTTTTTCGCGCGACACTAATTATATTACCTTTTATAGAATCTACAACTTCTGTGATTAAGGTGAGATCGTAATCCTTGGGTAACCAAAGGGCACAAGTTGTATTTTTTAAATCAATTGGCATTAAACAAATATATCTGTAATGAATTGCCTTTACAATTCTACAGAGACAGCTCTGTGTCGTCAATGCTTAATTATTTTTGAAAACATAAGAAATATAAACTATTAAATAATTGAAATTCAATAATATAGGCATTTTAATTTCTTTCTAGCAAACACAAAAAGCAAATAAGTTCAAATTAAAAACATAGCATTGAATAATCCTTTCAGTTGTTTTTGTTTTTGTTTTTTTACGACATGAGTTTGTTTTTACCAAGAGGAAAAAAATGGCAGAAAGTGGAAGGTTATGTAAAAGTTTCACATCAAAATAACCTATTCATTACGACACCTGATCAATGGATTTTTAAGCAAACATTGGTTCCATTTCCATTAGAAACAAGTGAAAAGTTGGAAGATATTTATTCATTTTATGCCGAATTCGATTTAAATGCAAGAAAAGTCCAAAAGCTAAAATTGTTGGATTTAAAAGAGGTCGGCATTTCTGAAAAACCTGATTAATATCAAAATAGTATTCAAGTGCAAATAAGTGCAAATAAAAAAATAATTGACCTTACCATTTTGATTTAAGTTTCTTTGTAAGAAATTATTTATGGAATATGTTTACGTTCTTGGAGGTCTTGCCGTATGGTTTGTTATTTATACATTCTTAAATAAAATTTATTTAGATAAAACGTTTAAGAAATTTAAAAAAGGAGAAGAAAATTGGTGCTTCAAGCCAAGTTTGACCCGAGTGCTGTTGTTTTATGTTTTGCCTTATGCAGTTTTTATTGCAGGAATGACCTACTATTTTTTCTCTGTTAATAACCTCGATTTTTATCAGTTAGCATTCATTTTCATTGGCTTACCTGTTATAGCAATTGTTTATATTTCCAAACCTTTAAAAGTAATAAAAGCGGGATATCAAATTACTTTAATTGGCAACAGTATCGAATTTAAAGGCAAAGAAAATACACAAATTGACTTGAGCAAATGCAATTCAATAAACGAAAAAAGACAGATTGCTTCAAGAGGTACTGAAACATATTCTTTCGAGATAGATGGAAAAGAAATAACAATCGATTTTAATGATTTTGTGCTTGGAGTTTATGCAGAAAGAATTGTAGGATTGATGAAAACCAAAATAAACTCTTCAATTCAGCATAATGGCTGATTTTTCAAAACTTCATCCGAAGTAACTACCTTTGACAAATGCCACGCAATAAACATAAATTTCAAGATGAACATTTATTTGAGCTAAAATCGCTTGTTGAATTTACTTACGGTAAGCAAATTTTGAATGTGAACGATTGCATTAGTTTATCAGATTCAATTTTTGAAAAAGTAAAAATTCCAATAAGTTCAGACACTTTACGTCGTCTTTTTGGTTTAATAGACACCAAATCACAACCATCGCTTTTCACTTTAGAAACACTCTCTAAGTATGTTGGATTTGGAGGGTATTATGATTTTATCAATTCTTTAATATTAGTTGGAAAGCACTTTTTTTACAGACAAATATTGGATTGTACTTCCGACAAAATAATGCCATTTGAAGCATTGAAAGCTTTAGAGCAATCCCAACAGAGTGTAGATTACTATTCAACAATTCATCAGCTCACTCATTTAGCTTTTCATAAAAAAGACACCTTATTTTTTGAACGATTTTTTATAAATCAGTCTGGCTTTGAGTGGATTCCTATTTTCAAGTATGAAATTTACCAAACAATTCAAATACTAGGAAAACTTGTAGAAAAGAACAGTTGGCTTCAAGAAATAGCCTTGAAAAATTACATTGGCTTGCCTTTTTACTTCGATTATTTTATTGAGTGGTATGTTCCTGAAGACCAGATTTACTATCAAAATCTACTTGAAAAACACAAGGAAAAACACTACGATAACCCTGAAAAATTGATATTTTACAATTGTGTTGTAGCAATCAAAGCGTTTAAAAACGATGAGTTTACTCAATTAGAAGCATGTAATAAAACTATCGAATTTCTCGGAAGTCAATGTGAACCCAATAATGTTTTAAAAGCGAGAATTTTAGGCGTACAATTTTTAAGCAACCTCAAAAAAGGAGTGATAAATGCCGAACACAGAATTCTAGAAATTGACTTTGAATCTTGGTTTCCAGATATTGGAGATCGAGTAACAAGTATGTTTTTCTTCTTTGCTTATTTGTTCGAATCAAAATCTTTTGACTTAATGATTAAATTGTTTGAGCGATGGCTTAGTCAGGACACCGTTTTTTTCTCTATTTGGACCAGAGTTAATTGGAATCAACTATGTGTTTATATGACCTTTGCTTATCAAAGTGAAAACAAAAAAGAAATCGCAGAAAAATACTTCAATCAAATCGACACTTCTCTTTTTGAAGTTTATAATTTTGATAGATTTCAAGAGCTTTATTCTAAACTAAAAAAGCAGATCTAATTGCAATTGAATCTTGAATTAAAACTGTTATTCTTACCCACCATTTCTATAAAATCCGCTGATAATTCATCCATTTTAATGGATTATTTATTTCTATTTAAGCCTTGTAGCGGATTTGAAAATTTAATTCAATGAGAAATTATTAATTTTTTATTGCAAACCAGCGCTACCCGTCGGTAAATCTCTACTTACTTTTTTGAATAAACCTTGCAATACTTTTCCTGGTCCAACTTCGATCACTTCGGTGCAACCATCAGCAAGCATATTTTGCATAATCTGTGTCCATTTTACAGCTCCTGTCAATTGAAGAACAAGATTTTCTTTAATCACTGTTGGGTCAGAAACGGCTGCTGCATTGATGTTTTGATAAACAGGACAAATCGGTGTCGAAAATTGCGTTGCTTCAATCGCCGCTGCTAATTCTTCACGCGCTGGTTCCATTAAAGGAGAGTGAAAAGCACCACCAACTGGTAAAATTAAAGCGCGTTTTGCTCCCGCTTCCAATAAACGTTTACACGCTTCTTCCACCGCTGGAATCGCACCTGAAATTACTAATTGTCCAGGGCAGTTGTAATTAGCTGGAACAACAACTCCATCAATTTCACCACAAATTTTTTCGATTACTTCGTCTTCTAAATTCAAAACTGCTGCCATCGTTGAAGGTTGCGCTTCACACGCTTTTTGCATCGCCATTGCACGTTGGTAAACCAATTTCAAACCGTTTTCAAAACTCAAAGTTTTATTTGCAACTAAAGCTGAAAATTCACCTAATGAATGTCCTGCGACCATATCTGGTTGAAAAGCATCACCCAAACAAGCTGCTAAAATAGTTGAGTGTAAAAAGATAGCTGGTTGCGTCACTTTTGTTTGTTTCAACTCTTCATCCGTTCCTTCAAACATAATTTTCATAATATCGAAACCAAGAATTTCATTGGCTTTGTGGAACAGTTCTTTTGCTAAATCAGAGTTGTCATATAAGTCTTTACCCATTCCTAAGAATTGTGCACCTTGACCTGGGAATACATAAGCTTTCATAAAGGGAATTTTTACAAAGGTAAAATTATTTTAGTGAGTGAATTCTGACGCTAAGTTAGAATTAGGTGCAAATCTCAGGTTGAGATTAATTTTCTTTTCTTTTTTTCTTGACAAAAAAAGAAACAAAAAAGTCAAGGCTCTGTATTTCTTTTTGTTCGCAAATCACTGTCCTTTAACTATTTGCAACTCGTTGCGAACAATTTTAACTCCTTTCTGAAGCTGAAATTTTTCTAAAATGTTCTTACAGAAATTTTAAAAATTAATCAGTTTCAGTTCAGTAGCTAAAACCTAGAAATTCAAGGCCGATTCAGTTCGCTAACATTTGTTTTGGGTTTCAGTTCTATTTATTTGTTTTGACTTTTATATTTAAGTGGCTGGCGTGAAAACGTTCCATTAAAATTTTTTTAAATTTTTGAATTAAAAAAGCAACCTCGAGAAATCCTTGTGCGTCAATAGATAGTCGAACAAAAACGTTTGTTCATTTTGGTTTTATTTAACTTGCAGATACCTGAAAAGATTTTAAGCAGCGGAAACGTTTCTCTCATTCTTTTCAGGTTTTTTTTTTGCTTGAGAATTTGGGGGGTTATTCGTTATTTCATTAGTCAACGAATGTTTCGCGTATTACACGTTTACATTCAAGTGTTTCCTTTTTTGTAAGCGAGCCAAACTTTTTTACAATACGAATTTTGTCGATTGTTCTTATTTGATCAATTACAACCCAACCTTCTTTATGGTTATGTTTAACTTTAACTCTGGTAGGATATTTTCTACTGGTAGAAGTCATAGGTGCGATGACAACTGTTCGCAGATTGTCATTGATTTCATTTGGTGAAATAATGACACATGGTCGCGTTTTTTGAATCTCACTTCCTAATGTTGGATCCAGATTAACCAAAACTATTTCATACTGCTTTACTTCCATTCGTCAAACTTTTCATCTTCAAAAACGTCATTCATAAGAAGTTGGTCATCACCTTTTTCGTGCATTTTCTTAAAAGCTTTGTCCCAATCTTTTCTTGGTTCAACAATAGGTCGCAAGACGATTTGGTCTTCTTCCATAATTAATTCAACTTTATCTATGATTTGGTACTTATCAAGAATAGTTTTCGTTAATCGAAAACCTTTTGAATTTCCTATTTTAATAATTGACATCTCCATAACTTATTTTTTTGTGTAATTACAAAGTTAGTACAAATAATTCAATTTAAAGGTTTTGTTACAGAGTACAAGTTGTTTCTAATATCTTGCAACTACTTGAAAAGATTTTAAGCAACGGAAACGTTTCTCTAATTCTTTTCAGGTTTTTTTTTGCTTAAGAATTTGGGGTGTTAATACTTCTTATTGACGAAAATTCATTTTTTTGGAAGTTTTCGTCAGTAGCGAAGAAACCCCACGCCACGACGAAAGTGGAAAGCTTTGCGAACAAGTGCTCACAGCCACAAGCTGGAAAAAGCGACCGAAGGAAGCTCTTTTGCTGCTTTTTTGGTGGCGTAATGCAACTTTGAGTAAACTTGTAGCTGTAGGCGGAGTGCGCAGAATGTGTGTTGCAAGGCGCCCAAAAATACCTAACAATAACTGCAATATTTAGAATCGGGATTGTGTGAAATTACTTCTTCCGTTTCGTATAGTTCTGTGATGATATCCGTTACCAAATCCACTAAAGAATTACAGACGTCTTCCGTTGTGCCATCTTCAATGTTTAAATTGTAGTTGGCTTTTACGTCCACTAAAGAAATGATTTTTGCCTCCGCAGGGAAATGGTTGAAGCGTTCCTTAAAAAATAAACAATACAAGGCCAATTGCACGGCGTGTTTACAGTTTTTAAATGACAAAATGGGAGTACCGAGTTTTTTGAATTTCACATCTTTTTCCGTCACCTTCCCACTTTTGTAATCAATCACTCGGTAGTTGTTTCCTACTTTATCGATACGATCTACCAAACCGCTGAAATGAATTAGCTTTTTTGTGCCATTTACCTCAATTTCAATTGATTTTGTCAATTTCATTTCAAGCATAATGATGTCAATCGGCTCGCTACTTTTGTTCACAAATTCCCGCTCTTCCATCAATAAATTGCGCGTTATTGCCATCGCCATTTCGTAGCTCAAGAGATTTTTTCCTTTCAAGAAAAGGGATTCATCGCCATTGAAATGCTTCATAAATTGCTTGTGAAGAATCTGTTTGTATTGACTAATCATCGTGTCAATTCCAGAAACGGATAAAGGCGGAGGCGTGGGTGTTTTCTTTGTTCCATCGGAGGTGTAGTGCGCATAAGGCGTATATAATTCCTCCAAGGTATCGTGAATGAAAGTTCCAAAAGTGTTGGCTTCCAGTTCTTCCTCGACGTCTTGATCTTCTCCCAAATCAGCCAAGTAACGGTAATAGAAATCCAAGGGACAAGCTAAATATTTATTCATCGCAGAAGCGGAAAGTGAACGTTCAAAAAAGGCACCCAACCTGGTAATAATTTCGGGTGTTTTTTGAATTTCGTTCAATGCTTGCATTTTTTCTTGCGGAAAAGGAACGTTGTAAAAATGGCGATTGATGTGGATTTTAGGGTTGGAACGCGTCAATTCTAATTCCAATTGGGTAATATAGCGACTAGCTTCATTGCTTCCAATTTGCTCAATTGCAGTGGTATAAGTTAAGGTGAGTTTTTTACATTGGTTCAGCAAGCGGTAAAAATGATGCGCATAAATTCCTTGTTTGTCGCGCGTTGAAGGCAATCCCAAACCATAGCGCAAGTCCATTGGAATAATCGTTTTGATTGGGTTTGTACTTGGTAATTTTCCTTCATTGAGACCAAGCACCATAATATTTTCAAAATCCAACAGGCGCGTTTCTAATAATCCCATTATTTGCAGACCATTGATGGGATTTCCGTGATAAGCAATGCTTTTTTTGTTCCAATGTTGAAAGAACAGCAATTTAAAACTGCGCAAATTGAAATAAGGAATGTTTTCGCTCAAAATCTGTTGAAATCCAACGAGTGCTTCATCAAAAATCGCTAAAATATTGCGTTCAAAAGCAGCTGTTGAAGGCATCAAATTCAATAGAAAGGCGTTGATTTTACGCACACAATCCATTGCAAGTTGCCAATCATTTTTCCAATCGGTATTCATCAGCTCCAACAATTCCATCACTTTTGCATCCAAGGGAAGATTGGCAACATTTTGAAAGATTTTATTCTTGCGAATCGTTTCTTGCTCCACATTAATCAATGCTTGTTTTTCCTTTAATCCAAATGCTGAAATCGTAAACACGTGATTGATAATTCGCTGCAGGTCTTTGTGATAGATTGCTTGCGTTTTGAATCGACTTTTGTTTTCTTGAATTTCAAACAATAATTCCACCCACGTTTTAACAGGTGTTTGATTTAGAGGTAAGCCTAAAGTAATATTTGCTTTACCAACATTCGCAGGAATATTTTTCACCATCGAACTAATCAAACTTTCGTCAGCCAATAAAATCAAGGTTTTGTTAATTTCTTCTTGACTTAATTTCGCGAGTTCAGTTGCCGCTACTTTTACTTGTCCAGTATGTTGCGCACATTCTACAATGTCAATCGCTAATTCTTTTTCCAATAACTCGTTTTGAACAAATGTAGGTTTTTGAATTTCAAGTGTTTGTAGATTTTTACGTATAAATGTTCCTGCCTCGTGCGCTTGATTTTTAAAGTAGAAATCATCAACATCTACAATGTAATCAGCTTGTTTGAGGTTTTTTAATTTTTTAATGATTGTCAATTCCGAAGTTGAAAGTGCATTGAAGCCAGCAAAAATGAAGTGTTTCCCTTCTCTATCCTTTATTAAATCAATGTCTTCGGCAATTTTTCGATAGGCTAAGGCGGAAGTAATGTAATCGTTTGCGCGCACTTTTAAATGCAAACCTTCGTAATAAACAGGAATTCGATCCCAAAACTCCATAAATTTTTGCTGTGAAACCGATAATTTATCATCGTCGATGTTCCAACTTTCTAATTCTTTGATGGCTTTAAGATTTTTGAAAACCTGCGCGTGGTCGAGCATATAGCGATCAATGTCTTCAAAATCGCTCAATAGCATCGTTCCCCAAGTCAGAAAATCTTCAAAAGTTGCTTCTTTACCTTCAGGTGTTTTCTGGTAAATTTCAAAAAGGTAAAGCAACAAACGTGTTTTATCAATGATTGGGAGCGAATAACGTTTTACCCAGCGATCAATCGTCGTGATTTCAGGAGAAAAAATAGGTTTTTCATACACCGAAACAAGCGACTTTACGAGGTATTTTGACGCGCGTTCAGAAGGTAAAATGATTACTAATTTACGTAAATCAAAATCGTTTTCTTTGATAAAATGAGCAAGTCTATCGGTGAAATTCATAGTCTATTTTTGAGTTAAGAAGGTTAAATAACCAGTTCTATTGATGCTTTTGAAAAGTACTTTTGGGTAGTAAGCACCAAACAAAGGCGGATTTTTCATTTTTTTCTTTTTATCTAAAATAAAGCGATAAGCTGTTGTCTGGTTTTCTTGCAATTCAATGAAATCGATTTGTTGACGGGTATGACTTCTCCAGAAATAGTAGGCGAAATTTTTACCATTCATTTTGTTCCATTTAATGCGTTCTGCAATCAACCAATTTTTCCAAAGCGCATCCTCGTCCATACGCATCGATAAGGGATTAAAGTTATTGATGAGCGCGTTTCTAATTCCATTATCTGCGAAATAAACGAAGTGTAGTTTTTTCAATTCGTATTTCTGTTCGGTGTGATAACTGGGTAATAAAAACAGAATATGTGCTTTTTGTAATAATTCAAGGTAGCGTTGAACTGTTTCATTATCTACCCCTATTTTCTCTGCAATTTGATTATAAGAAATCGCTTCACCAACTAAGTGTGCCGCAATTTGCAGGGTTCGCATCAAAGCAGCTTTTTTATTTACTCGGTCTTCCACACCCAATTGTGTTGCGATGGTTTCATCAACGATTTTCAACAACAACTCAGCCGCATTTTCTGGGAAATCTGCAATCTGTGGGTAATTTCCAAAAATCAAGCGGTGTTCTATTCGTTGGTCTTCACGAGCCATTCCATAGATTTGTGTCAACTCGTAGTAAGTCGGCGCAGGAAGATAATAGTCTAAACCTTCCCATTTCAAAGCTTCTTTTAATTCTTCAATTATTGGCGGTTCAAAGGCACAAGAAAGAATCACACTCGCTTTTATATTTTCTGAAAGCACTTCATTTAGCACCTGTTGCAAGGACTCAAAAAGTTGTGCATTTCCAATAACCACAAATTGAAATTGATTAAAATACCAACGCATTTCCTCTTCAGTAAGCTGTGAAAATTTCTTGCGAATTTTTTTATTTTTGAAGTCAACCACTTCATATTTAACACCAAGCTGTTGTAAGCATTTTTCTGCGAAAGGCATTTTCCCAACACTCGGTGGACCTGAAAGCAAAATGATTTTATTTGTTTTTAATTGTTCTGTGAAGCTCGATTCAATAATGCGTTGCATGAAATTATCTTTAAAATTTGGGCTTTAAAGATACGTTATTTTGGTAGATAAACCAGTTAAAAACGCGAGATTAAAATTTTATTTGCGGAAAGGAATGGTTTGTTTCTTATCTTTTATAAATAACTGTTTAAAAGTTAATGCTTTAAAAGGTATCAAATAAGCTAATTTTAATCAACTAATGATAAGCTTAAATTCTTTTCGTTGGTCACGGTTCTTTTTTTAATTTTGCACCTCTACAAATTCTATGGAAAATCGTCGCAATCTTCAAGTTTATAATAGTCTAAGCGGTAAAAAGGAAACATTTGAGCCTCTTCATAATGATCATGTTGGAATGTATGTCTGTGGACCTACGCTCTATAGTGAGCCGCATATGGGAAATATGCGCACATTTATAAATTTCGATATGATTTACCGCTATTTTCTTCATTTGGGGTACAAAGTGAAATACGTTCGAAATATCACAGATGCTGGACACATAACCAACAGTGCTGGGCAAGAAGTAGATAGTATTGGTAAAGCTGCTCGACTGGAACAAATGCAGTCACTTGAAATTGTTTACAAGTACAATGTTAAGTTTCAAGAATTACAACGTATATATAATTTACTTCCTCCAAGTATTGAACCAACTGCAACTGGTCACATTCAAGAGCAGATAGAAATTATCGAACAAATCATTAAAAATGGCTATGCTTATGTTGTAAATGGTTCTGTATATTTTGATGTGCAGCAGTATATGAAAGATTTCAATTATGGAATTTTGAGTGGGAGAAAAGTAGATGAATTAGACAATGAAACACGAGCTTTAAATGCACAAGATGAGAAGCGATTTTTCGCCGATTTTGCCTTGTGGAAAAAAGCAAATCCAGATGATATGCAAATTTGGCGTTCTCCTTGGGGAAATGGAAATCCCGGTTGGCATATTGAATGTACAGCGATGAGCACCAAATATTTAGGTAAACATTTTGACATTCACGGCGGTGGAATGGATTTGAAATTTCCACATCACGAAGATGAAATTGCGCAAAGTTGTGGTTCAATGGGTTGTAATCCTGCGAAATACTGGATGCATGCCAATATGCTGAATGTCAATGGACAGAAAATGAGTAAATCTTTTGGAAATTATTTTTTACCAAAAGAAATTATCGAAGGAAGCACCGAATTATTTGATAAACCCTATTCACCAGATGTTTTGCGATTTTTCATGATGCAAGCTCATTACAGAAGCAATTTGGATTTCACACAAGACGCATTGAATGCATCTGAAAAAGGCTATACTCGTTTAATGGAAGCGATTAAATTGTTAAGTAAAATAACAACTAGTGAAACATCATCTATTCAAGTTTCAGAAATAATTGACAGCTTTTACAGTGCAATGAACGATGATTTTAATACACCAATTCTAATTGCCAATCTTTTTGAAGCAGCAAAAAATATTTATTTAATTAATGATGGAAAAGCAGCAATTACGGCAAGTGATAGAGATTTTTTAACACAAGAAATGAATGGTTTTATTGCAAATGTTCTTGGTCTTCAAACAAGTTCAGAAAACAATGATTCAAAATTAGCACCAGTTATGGATTTAGTTTTGGATTTACGTCAGCAAGCGCGCAGTAACAAAGATTGGTCAACTTCAGATAAAATCCGTGATGGATTAGCAGCAGCTGGAATTGTTGTTAAAGATGGCAAAGAAGGGACTACTTGGAGCTAAGGTTTTGGTCATTCCGAAATTATAGTTATAATTTTTCAGCCTTCTTTGAATAAAACCCACCTGCTTCAATAATTTGTGATTTAAGATCCAAGAATTGCTGGTCTTTATGCAATGAATAAAATGTAAGTAATAAATACCATTCTTGTTCTTCTTCGAAATTAGTGAATTTAGAATTTTTCAATTCAATCAATCTTTTTTCACATAAGCTAAATTGATTCAAATTATAAAGGCATAGCGCACTATAGAATAAAGCATTTACATCATCGGGATAAGTTTCAAGAATCAAATCAAATCGATTCATTGCATCTTTATATTTATTTTGACTAAAGCTCTTTAAAGATTTCTCTAGAAAATTAACATAAGCAACCTCAACGATGTTGTCTGATTCTTCGTTAGTATTTGTTGAAATTTCTGAATTGGCTGGAGTTCCAGTTAAAATTTCTTTATTAAGCTTAGAATTTGGTCTGGAACGATAGTAACGATAATCAACAACTTTAAAGTCTTGAATATAAGTTTCTTTCGCTAAATTCACTCTTCGGCTTAAACTAGTCGAAATCGAATTGGCTTTCTTAATAGGTAAAGGCTGTGTTGTTAAATCAGTTTGAATTGTCGTCGTTAACACAACAGCATTGTTTTCTTTTTTTAATTGAAAGTTTCTTTTGATTGTTTTTGGCTGAATAAGTTCTTGTTCAGGGCTTAAATTTATAGCGGTAATCGTATCCTTATATAAAGGGTTATTAACAGGTCTTTTAATTTCAGTTATTTTCTCAGTTGCCGATTGATCATTTTTAGTAGTTACAAAGTACATAAAGCCGATAGAAACAGCAAAAAATAGAATACTTGTCAAAGCAAATTTATAGTACATTCCTTTAAAACGTTTTCGATCAATGTAATTCATACTATTTAAAGGAACAGAAGATGCTGACCAACCTTCTAATGCTTCATTGTCGAAAGGGTCATCACTCGCCTTTTGCTCAATGGCATTTTTTAATATTGAATCCTTCGTTCGAAAGTACTTTTCGAGATCTTTTCGAGACAAACTCATAGTGTTGCGTATCTTTTCGTTAATATAATTTTCAAGTTTCTTTTACCATTTTGTATAAAGCTTTTGACTTCATTAAGGCTGTAGTTTGAATCCTTTACTATTTCATCGTAACTTTTCTTTTCTAAATAGAAAGCTCGAATACAAAAATGTTGGTCAGTATTTAATTCAACTAATGCTTCTTCTAAAAAATTTAGTTTTAATTCATTTATTTCTTTAGATCTTAAAGAATCACCATAATCCTCAGAAATTTGTGCATTATCAATTTCGATAAATTGAGGATTTTTTTTTCGAAGTTGCATCAAACAAGTGTTTTTAGTGATTGTGAAAAGCCAGCTCTTAAAATTTTGAATGGTATGCTTTTCAATCTTGTCACCTAATCGATAAAAAATCTCCAAAGTAGTGTCTTCAGCATTTTCCTTTTGTTTTAAATATTTAAGACATACACCATACACTAAATGACTATATCTTTTATATAGTTCATCAATGATTTTTGTTTCCTTGTTTTTAAGATACAAGGAAATGATTTCTTCATCAGAAACTGATTTGTAGCTATTTCTATTGAAAAACATCATATACTACAAAGATGAAGGAATAACTTAAATTCCACAAATTATCTCAAAATATATTGAATATTAATTTAGCTTGAAATTATTTTTAAGTCTTAGTTGTTGAATTTCAGTAGTTAACAAAAAACTTTTAAAAAAACTTGAAAAAAGTGTTGCCGTTATGAAAAGAGTACATATCTTTGCACCCCGATAACGACGAAAGAGTTGTTGAAAAATAAGTGTTAAAGTTAGAAATTAAGCGATTAAAGCTAACGACAGAAGAAGTTCTTTGAAGTATTGAGAAATAAGGAAACAGCAAAATTTATAGATTAGAATAAATGATTCTTGTAGTTTTTGGAAAGAATTCAAAGTTATTTACAACGGAGAGTTTGATCCTGGCTCAGGATGAACGCTAGCGGCAGGCCTAACACATGCAAGTCGAGGGGCAGCACGTCTTCGGATGGTGGCGACCGGCGCACGGGTGCGTAACGCGTATGCAACCTACCCTGTACTGAGGTATAGCCCGGAGAAATTCGGATTAACCCCTCATAGTATTAAGAGATCGCATGATTTTTTAATTAAAGGTTACGGTACAGGATGGGCATGCGTCCTATTAGCTAGATGGTAAGGTAACGGCTTACCATGGCTACGATAGGTAGGGGGCCTGAGAGGGTGGTCCCCCACACTGGTACTGAGACACGGACCAGACTCCTACGGGAGGCAGCAGTGAGGAATATTGGTCAA
>CAMDGP010000020.1 GCA_945897765.1 Chitinophaga pinensis | reverse complement strand
GAAGAGGAGAAAAGTTAACACCAATGAATCTAACATTGAAAGGTTATTACTTAGTATTATTAAATCCTGGAATTCACGTTGGTACAAAAGAAGCTTATGCTGGAGTAACTCCTTCTTACAAAGAAAAATCCTTAGAAGTTTTACTTGAAAATCCAATTTCTGCTTGGCAAGATTTAATTTTTAATGACTTCGAAGCCTCGATTTTTGTGAATCACCCTAAAATTGCGGGACTAAAAAATGAGTTATTAAAAAATGACGCTATTTACGCTTCTATGTCTGGAAGTGGCTCTTCTGTTTTCGGTTTATTTAAGCAAGAAATTGAATTAATTTCCTGTTCTGAGGACTTCAAAAATAGTCTTTTTTTTAATGGTTTTATTTAGAAGTATTTGAAAATCAATTGTATAAAAATAAATTTTAATCTTACTACTTAGTAAGTTACTACTTAGCAAGTTACTATCAAGTAAGTTTTTGTACATTTGTTGAAAATTGTACAATGAGTAAATCTCCTTTTTTGTTTGGAACCACCGTAAGTGTTGATAGTTTTACGAATCGCGAAGAAGAAGTCGCTAAATTGACAAAAAATCTTACACAAGGAATAAATACAATGTTGATATCACCTCGACGCTGGGGAAAATCGTCGCTTGTGGAAAAGGTTATTTATAAACTAAATACTGAGAAAAGTCAGTTTAGAACGGTAAGTATTGATTTGTTTTCTGTTTCAAGCGAAGAAGAATTTTTAGAATTGTTTGCCAAAGAAGTCATCAAATCATCGTCTTCGGTTTTGCAAGATTGGGTAAATGCAGGAAAAGAATTTTTTCAGCAATTGATTCCAAAATTATCACTCGGGCTTGATCCACTAACTGATTTTAGTTTAAGTTTTGATTGGAATGAATTGAAAAAACACCGAACTGAAATTCTAAACTTGCCAGAAAAAATCGCTGAAGCAAAAGGGATTGAATTTATTATTTGTTTAGATGAATTTCAGAATCTATCTAGTTTTCAGGAATACGAACAACTTGAAAAAGCGATGCGCGCAACCTGGCAACGTCAAAAAAAGGTAACGTATTGTTTGTATGGCAGCAAGCGCCACATGATGACTGATATTTTCAATAACCCGTCAAAACCGTTTTACCGTTTCGGAGCGATTTTAATGCTTCAAAAAATTAAACGCGAAAAATGGATTTCTTTTATTGTGGACAGCTTTGCGCAAACCAATAAAACAATTAGTCTAGAAGTTGCAACTTGGATTCCAACTTTGATGAAAGATCATTCTTGGTATGTACAGCAATTGGCGCATTACACCTGGCAATCAACTGATAAAGTTGCTGGAATTGAGGAAATAAACAATGCTTTACAGGAATTGATTCACGCAAATTCACCATTATACCAACGTGAAATTGAAACGTTGAGTACAACACAAGTCAATTTATTGAAGGCAATTTCTAGCAACGAATCCAAATTGAGCAGTAAAGAAAGTATTTTGAAATATCACCTTGGCACTTCTGCAAGTGTGACAAAAAACAAAGGGATTTTGATTAATGCTGATGTAATTACAGATGAAAATGGAACACTTGAATTTCTTGATCCAGCTTTTGAATTATGGTTTCAAAAGTTGTTTTTTAGAAAAAGTTTTGAGTTGAAATAGAATTGTCTCATTTGCTTTTATAAACCCAAAATCACCAAAGTTCTTTCAAAAATTCTTCGGCTATTTTATTTCGATCAAAATTTTCAGAAACATATTTTCTTGCATTTTGACCCATTTCTCTTCTTTTTTCTGGATGTTCAGCTAAAAATAAAGCTTGTTTTGCAAGGTCTTCTGCATTTTCAGGTTGAAAGAATAAACCTGCGTTTCCTTTTTCGATAAAATGCATTCTTGCTTCACCATCAACGCCTAACAGTAAAGGAACTTCCATAGCTAATGACTCAAAAACTTTAGATGGAATCGCACCTTGAAATAGCGGTAAATTTTTTAAAGGAACCAAAGCTACATCAATTGATTTCAAAATTGAAGGCATTTCTTTTTTACTTACAGGTTCAAGAAAATGAACATTGTTTAATTCTAATGTCTTTTTTAGTTCCAAAAGCATCTCTTTTTCAGGTCCAGAACCTTGAAGAATGAATTGAATTTTTGAATGTTCACGCAGTAAGTTCGCAACATTTAGAATCACTTCCAAACCTTGTGCATGACCAATAATTCCACCGTAGAAAAATAAAATTGCTTCTTCGGAAAATCCGTTTTTCTCTCTAAAATTTCCTACTTGAATTTGATACGGATTGTAAAAAGAAACATCAACACCATTGGGCAACCAATAAACTCTTTTTTCAGGGAAACGAGCGCGAATATCGTCCACAATTCCTTGTGTTTGACCAGTGATTAAATGTGCTTTGGTGTAACATTTCGCTTCTAAATTGTAAGCTAAGTTCAGTAAACGTTTATTGGTGACAATACCCAATTTTTCAGCACTTTCAGGCCATAAATCGGAAACATTGAATATCAATTTTGCCTTTAGTTTTGTTGCTAAAGCCATCGCTGAATAGCCTAAAAACAAAGGTGGACTTTCAACTAATAAATAATCGAAGTGTTTCATTTTTCGACCTTTCCAATAACTTGACCAAACGAAGCTAAAATAATTCAACAAACGCGAAACAATTCCTTTTGATTTTGAAACGTGAATCCAAGCACGATGAACAGGAATTTCGTCAATTTCTTCGTATCGATTTTTACCATTTTCATAGCCTTCCATGATTTCTGAAACGGGATAATTTGGCAATGCAGTCAATACTTCGACATGAATACCTTTTACTTTAAGCCGAACAGCTAATTCATGTAAACGATTCTGAGGCGCTCCAATTTCAGGTGGGTAATATTGTGTAAGAATCAATAGTTTCATTGTTTTTCTTTAAAAAATAACGAGGTAAAAAAAAAGGCAAAATAAAGTACTGAAAACCTTGTGTGAAATCGAAGACTCAACAATCTGTAAAAACTTCTTTTTATTTCGAAATCTAAAGTTCGAGAGGAGGAAAATTTAGTATTTAAATTGAACATTTAGCTTAAAATAGATTTTTGAAGCGCGAAGTTACGAAGAATTACAAATCGAAATGATGCCTCTCATTAAGCGCCAATTTAATTATTCTTCATTACAGTGGACTTCATTTTTACTCTAAAAAAATCGAATTTTCAACTTTTAACTCTTAACTTTTAATTCTTAACTTTTCATTCTCCATTCTAAATTCTATTCATACCCTACTACTTTTGCTTTATCCTTCATGCTTTTTGAGATTGCAGTTCCGAAATCATCAGCTTTAATTGTGGTTGAAGTTTTTGCTTTTTCTGTTTTGATGTAAGCTTCGCGTTCTTTGCCTAAACGGCCAATTTCTTCTTGAATTTTTTGACGTTCAACTGTTTTTTCTTCGAGATATTTTTCTTTTTCCTCCTTGCTTTTACCTTTTAATTCAGTTGGTAATTCTTCGTCTTTTAATTTGAAAATTATCGTTGAATCATTTTTTGATGCATCGACCAAATCCCAAGTTGAATTGTTGTAATTACCGCTGGATTTAGACATTGCTCTTTCTGAAATTACTGCAGCACCTTGACTTGTTGCATTTGCATCTTCGCTTGCTTGCATTTCTTTTTTCATTTTTCCAATAGAACCATAGCTTACATAAGTTTGATTTAATTTCAAATTATATGTATTGATTTGATCATCGTATGGCGTTGCAATTTGAACGACACGTTCGTTTGAATTTATATTGAAATAATCGCCACGAGAGCAAGTTGCGCCATCTTTCCAAAATTCGCGGATACCTTGCTCGTAATCGCCACAATAAATTGTATTTACGAAAATCCCTTTCGCACTTGCAATTTCACAAACTTTTTTGTAGTCAATTGGCCCTTGATTAAAAGGTTCGTTTCCAGCGATGTAAATTAATTTTAAATCCATTGAATTTGGTGACCAATTTAAATCATTTATAGATTGCTGAATAACTGCACCACAATATTCTTCGCCACCATTTGTGCGCAAGCCAAATAATTTACCTGAGATTAAGTCTAAATCTGTTGTGAAAGCTGTTTGTTGACGAACATACTTTTTTTCCGCAGAAATACTTGAGTTACCATAATCGTAAACTGCGATTTCTAAAGTTGGAATCTGTCCGTTGTGACGCAAGCCTGTTGTTTCATTAACGATTGTCCAAATACGTGACTTTGCTTGTTCAAGTAAACCATCCATACTATTAGAGGTGTCGAATAAAATCACTAATTGAATTTTTCGAGGTGAGGCAATTTGACCCGATAAAAACGGAACAGCTAACACTAAGCTGAAAATTGAAAGGAGTATTTTCTTCATGATTCAAAGTTTTTAAAAATGAGCGTACACTTTGATTGGAAATCGGTTCAGAAAAAAAGAAATAAAAATGTTTGTTTAGAAATCCATTTAATTTAAAAAAATTAACTAGCGTGGATACTAATTCGTCAAGGCAAACAAATACTTTAATATTCAACAGTTTTAGTAAATAACTATTGTCCCATCAAGCTTTTAGTCTTTTCCCTTGTATTCCTTGATGTAGTTAATATTACAATTAACACAATAAATTGGTTACTCTTTGTTACAAAAATCAAAACAAAAATAAACTTAATTACTTGATTTTTATTCACTTACTAAACCAACAAAATTCTTAAGAAAAAAAAAGAAGAATAAACATTTAACTCCAGGAGGAAAAGCTTATTTCTTAATGAATTTACAGTATTATTTGACGCATAAACTGGAGGAATATTTGGCGTATTTTATCCAGAATAGTGAAAGTTATCTCCCTAAAAAAACTTACAACTAAAAATCGCTGTATCGTCTACAAAAGTTAGGTTTCCGCGCCATTCATCGAGTTTAGAGAAGATGATATTGTTCATATCCTCCATCTTCAACGGCGAGTAGGCTTGCGCATTTTTCACTAATCGTTCGATTCCGAATTGTTCGCCTTCTGCGTTTTCAAGTTCAACGACACCATCTGTAAAAAGCACAAAAGTCGTATTTGGATTCAAGACCATTTTTCCAACGTTGACATAAGGCAATTCATCTAGCATTCCCAGGCCAATACATCCATCTTTAAGCATCGTCACTTTTCTACCATTCAATAAAAACGGATGATTGTGACCTGCGTTGACGTAATTCATTTTGCGCGTATGCGCGTTGTAATGAGCGATAAAGAAAGTAATGAACTTCTCCCCTTTCGCACTTCGCATCACGATTTTATTCAATTCTTCCAGTAAGAAAGGCATTTCAAATCGTTGGTATTTAAAGAGCGTGCGAATTGTTGCTTGAAAATTTGCCATTAACAAAGCTGCGCTGATTCCTTTTCCGGAAACGTCAGCAATGCAAATAATATATTCTTCGTCGCCCAAAGGAATAAAATCGTAGTAATCTCCACCGACAGCGTGACGCGGAATATACTTCGCAGACAAATCCATTTTGCGGTTGGAAGGTAAATCGGAAGGGAACAACAATTTTTGCATTTCTGAAGCAACTTCTAATTCCTTCGAGATGCGTTCCTTGATCATACTTTGCTTGAACAAACGTCGATTTTCAACAGCTACGGCAATAATGTTACACAAAGTTTGCGCAAAATTAAAGTGACTTGCTTCTAAATAATCGGTATTTCCAAGCGTTGAAATTAATAAATAAGCTAAGGGTTTATCTTGGTGATAGACAGGAATCACAGCTTGAAATTCTTTTAAAACCATTGAATTTGAAGATTCAACTAAAGTGATTTCTTTGAAACGAACCAATTGTTGGTCAACGAGTTGTAAATCAATTTTTCCTTTGTAGCCCGATTTCGCTAAAACTTGCCAATCTTCTTGATACAAAAACAGAACGAACTTCGAAAAACCAAGCTGTTCTTTAAGAATGAAAGAGAAAATTTTAATGAGTTGTTCAATCGATAAATTAGAATTGATGGCATTCGTTATCTCCAACAAAGACTGTAATTTCGTGTCCTTGATGTCGGGATTTAGAATATTTCGATGTTGGATAATCACTTTTTGCCTTTTATAAAATCAGGTAACATTTTCAAAGCTGCCATTTCTTTAAATTTATCTCTCACTTCTCCACACGGACTTCCGAAATACGTTTTTCCGCCTTCTAAGTCTTTTGAAATGCCTGATTGTGCCAAGACAATTGCACCATCACCAATTGTAATGTCACTAGCGCAACCGACTTGACCCCAAAGAATCACGTTGTTGCCTAAGCGAACACAGCCAGCCAAACCTACAGCAGCAGCTATTAAACAATGTTCTCCGATAACTGTATCGTGTCCGATTTGAATTTGGTTATCAAGTTTTGTTCCCTTGCCTATTTTCGTAATTCCAGAAACACCTGCGTCAATCGTACAAAGCGCGCCAATTTCAACATTGTCTTCAATCTTAACACCTCCACATGTATGCATTCGTTCGTAGCCTTCGGGTTTTTTTTTGTAATAAAACGCAAAGTGACCTATGACTGTATTGGCACCAATCACAACATTGTCGCCAATTTCTGTATTGTCTAAAATTGAAACACCTGAGTAAATGCGGGTGTTTTTACCAATTCTTACATTTTTACCAATAAATACATTTGGATAAATAACCGTCGATTCTTCAATGAATTGATTAACTTGTTCAGCCGGAGTACTTAAGGGAGAAAAATGTTGCGTTAACCAGTTATAGCTATCGAAAGGTTTTTTAGAAATTAATAAAGCTTTTCCTTCGGGACAAGGAACGATTTTATCAATAATAATGGTTGTTGCAGCTGATTTTAAGGCTTTTTCGTAGTATTTAGGATGATCAACAAAAACAATATCACCCGCTTCAACCATGTGGATTTCGTTGATGCCTGTTACTATTTGCGAGGGATTTCCAACGAATTCACAAGCTAATAACTCACTGATTTCTTTTAGGGTATAGGCTTTTGGTAACTTCATGACTAAATTCGTAAAATCAAAAATAAGCAATGAAAACACAAATAATTAGTAGTTTTGGTGGAGTTATCACCTTACAAATGTTTAAATTGTTCAAAAAATAGATTAGAAAATATAAAAAGGCTTGTGATTTAAAAAGATTTGTCTAAATTTGCAATCCAATTTTAGCACATAAAATACATTTAAAATGAAAAACGATATACACCCATCTGATTATAGACTAGTTGTTTTCAAAGACATGTCTAATGAATACGCATTTATTTGCCCTTCATGTACAACAACAAAAGAAACAATCACTTGGGAAGATGGTAACGAATATCCATTAGTGAAATTGGATATCTCTCACAAATCTCACCCGTTCTTTACAGGTATTGCACAGTTCGTGGATACTGCAGGACGTATTGACAAGTTCAAAAACCGTTATGGTCGTCATATGAAATAATTAATTTCATCAAAATATTAAAAGCCTTTTCGAAATTCGGGAAGGCTTTTTTGTTGAAATACACCACCAAAATCAAAGTATTTATTACTTTTAAACTATGAATTTACAACTTACAAAATCGCTATGTGTATTTGATTTGGAAACTACAGGACTTCAAATCAATACCGACAGAATCGTTCAAATCGCGATTATAAAATTAGATCCATCTGGAGAGCGCACCGAATTGAATCAATTGATTAACCCTGAAATGGTTATACCGCAAGAAGTGATTGATATTCATGGAGTTTCAAATGAATTAATCCAAGATAAACCTACTTTTAGCCAGTTTGCTCCTGAATTGATTGAATTTATTGGCGATGCGGATTTGGCAGGTTACAATTCCAATAAGTTTGACATTCCAGTTTTGGCAGAAGAGTTTTTGAGAGTTGGAATCAACTTTGATTTTTCCTTTCGTAAATTCATAGATATTCAGAATATTTTTCACAAAATGGAGCAAAGAACACTTGTTGCTGCTTACAAATTTTATTGTGGAGAAGAAATGCAAAATGCCCATGACGCTTTGTATGACACAAAAGCAACCTTGGATGTTTTTCTCGCTCAATTAGAACGCTACAAAGAAACACCTGAGCTGAAAAGTAAAACGGACGTGACGAGTTTAGCCGATTTTTCACGTGCTGGAAACTTTGAATTAATTGACCTAGCAGGACGTTTAGCACGTAACGAAAAAGGCGAAGCAATATATAATTTTGGGAAACACAAAGGTAAAACCATCAAAGAAGTTAGCAAAGTGGAACCTGGTTATTTTGGTTGGATGACATCAGATCAAACGGATTTTCCAAGATATACTAAAGTATGCTTGCGTCGCGAAATGGAAAAAATCAAAGAAGCTGAGAAAAAAGACGCACCCATCACTGAAAACAATTTAGAAAGTTTAAAAAATAAATTCAATTCCAAATGAAGATAATTTGCATCGGAAGAAATTATGCTGAACACGCGAAAGAAATGAAAAGTGCTGTTCCAACGGAGCCAATCTTTTTCATGAAACCTGATGTTGCCTTGTTAAAAGAAGGTGATTTTTATTACCCAAATTTCACGAACGATTTACATTTTGAATGCGAGATTGTAGTGAAAATTGACAAAGTGGGTAAAAATATTGAGGAGAAATTTGCTTCTAAGTATTATTCTGAAATCACTTTAGGAATTGACTTTACAGCTAGAGATTTGCAAAGTCAATGTAAAGAAAAAGGCTTGCCTTGGGAAAAAGCAAAAGCATTTGATAACAGTGCGCCGATTTCTTCTAATTGGATTAAAATTGCTGATCTAGATTTTGAAAATACTGAATTTATCTTCTCACAAAATGGGGAGGTTCGCCAGATTGGTAAAACGTCCGATATGATTTTCTCTATCGATCAATTGATTGCTCATGTTTCTCAATTCGTGACATTGAAAACGGGCGACTTAATTTACACGGGAACCCCAGCAGGTGTTGGTCCAGTTGCGATTGGGGATATTTTGACAGCCACATTAAATGGTGAGAAAATGTTTGATTTTAAGGTTAAATAACAGAAAGTGATTTTTGATGCTTGATGCTTGATTAGGGCTTTTGAATCGGAGGAAATTATAGTAAAATCGCTTTTCAAAGAAATCTAAAAGGATTTTTGATGCTAGATGCTTAATTTTTGATTGGAATAGTGGTTACGAAAACAAGAATTATAATAATCTCTCTTGAAGAAAGATTTATATTATTAATAACAGATCTGTTTACAGAGACTAATTAACTTTTATCTCTTATCCCTATAGCTAACGGAACTTCACTCCGCCAAGTCGGATAATTTTCAATTTTACATTGTAAATTTTAAATTCTAACCTAAATTCCAAGCTCTTTCTCCCAGTAATCGTTTAATAAAACAACTAATTTCCTAGACATATTGTTAAAAAAACGCTTCGTTCTATATCCACCAATCCAGTTGATTCCACGAATGGCATTGGTCACGAATATTTCGTCAGCAGCAAGTAAATTTTGAGGTAAAATCGTGCATTCATAAACTTTAATTCCATTTGCTATTGCTAGATTTATAATTTGCATACGCATCGTTCCAGCCAAACAGCCTTCGTCTAATCCTGGAGTATAAAGCACGCCATTACTTACAATGAATACATTGCAGCAAGATGTTTCAAGAATATTTCCTTTTTCATTGGCAAGAAAAACATCATCTAAATTTTTCTCCTTTGCAGCAATTGCTGCCATTACATAAGTCAATCCAGCTTTGGTTTTATAATTCGATAGAAAATTCTTTTGGATTTTGATATCTTGATAAATATCTACTTCAAAACCTTTTGCATTCAACTCAAAATGGCTTACATCGTAGGGGTAAACTTCTATATAAAAAGTACATTCATTAGATTCTGGTAAATAAGACCCTCCTGTTGCGCGATCTAATGACATTCGACAGCGACCGCCATCGGTGATATTAGACATGCGAAGCAACTCAATGATTTTTTCTTCAAAAAACGAAGTTGTAAAAAAAGCTGGAGTTCTCATTTTGATAACTTTTGCTCCTTCAAGCATTCTACGCACATGATTAGCAACGTTTAAAGGTCTGCCATTCATTACTCGGATACTTTCAAAAACGCCATCACCGTATAAATACCCTCTGTTTCCGGGATGAATTGTAGGCGCATCTGCCGTTAGAATTGTGCCGTTATTATTGACGTAAAGTGTTGCCATAGTCTAAAAAATCGCTTGAAAAAATTCCAAACCTTTATTTGGATTCAACAATAAAACAAAGAAAATTCCAAAAAGAGCTCCACCAATATGAGCATCGTGAGCAATGTTGGTCGTTCCCCTTTTCATCGCAAAATATTCAAATGCCAAGTAAATTGGTCCAAAGATATAAGCTGGAATTGGAACTGGAATAAAAAACAAATACAAATTCATGGTTGGGTTCCAAAGTATAGCAGCAAAAATAACTCCTGAAACCGCTCCAGAAGCACCTAAACTTCTATAATATGGGTCATCTTGATGACGGATAAAAGGGTAAATTTCTGACGCAACCCCACCCAATAAATACAGTAAAATAAAATTAACACTTCCTAATTGAACTCCATAAACGGATATCATTTGTTGTTCAAAAAGAGTCCCCAAAAAGTAAAGTGAAAGCATATTAAACGCCAAGTGATTGAGGTCGGCATGAATAAAAATGGAACTAATCAATCGATGATACTCTCCACTTTGCTTAATACGATTTGGTATAAAAAGCATCTTTTCCTTTTGGTCAGGTTTGTTTTCCACTGAGAATTAAATCAATACGGTTATCCCAATAATAATTAAAACTAGACTCATTCTTTCAATTTAGTTGTATCATGAGTAAAATTAATAGAACTTAGCGTTCAAATACCTAATCATGAAAATAATTCACCTTTTTTTAATTATCTTTTTACTTTTTTCTTGCTCTGAAAACAAAGCAGAAGTTGAAAAAAACTTCCTAAAAGACAAGAAAATCAGCGTCTCTGAAAAAATCAAGCGAATTGTAACAGACAGCCATCTTTCCGCCCTAGGGATTTCAGAAAAAGTAAGTAAAAATCTAATTCAGTATTATAAAGAAAGAGGGTTCAAACCTGTATTTGCAACCGATTCAACAATTTCTAAAAAAGGTTTAAAACTTCAAGAAGAATTGAACCAATCACTTTATTATGGAGTTCCAAATCAACGAGTTAAAACAATAAAAGAAAACTTACATCCACTTGAAAAAGAAGTTTTAATGTTAGCAAATTTATCAATAATTATAAAAGACTTAAACGTTGGTTTTTTTGATTTTAACACAAAAAAGTTAAAAGAAATTTCGCCCATTTCACATCAGGAAATGCGCTCAAAAATCAAAGAATTAGATACTATTTCAGTCACTAAATTGTTTCTAAAACAAGGTCCTGCTGATTCCAATTATCGTTTTCTAGCTAAACATTTATACAACTATTGTAAAAAATACACAATTGATACGACATCTTTTACATTGAAAACCGAAAAGGAAGATTCAATAGATGTGCTTGGAAGAATTAAAAAAGTGCTAATTTCAAAAAAATATATTTCTGAGGAAGCTGATAGTGCTTTAATTATTGAAACCTTGAAATCCTTTCAATTAGAAAATGGAATTGGTGCAGATGCAAAATTGGGATTCAATACTGTGAAAGCTTTGAATGAAAGTACGTATGATAAAGTTTTGAGGGCTTCTCTTTCACTCGATAAATTGAGAAGTCAAGCAAAAAAACCTTCCAAACACGTTCGAATCAATTTACCTGAGTTCAGATTATATTTTTTCTCAGACGATACTTTAAGAAGTGAACACCGCATAATTATTGGAAAAGTCACGAATCAAACGCCAGAATTGGTTTCAAATATTAATCGTATAACTTGTTTTCCATATTGGCGCGTCCCCTACTCTATTGCATCCAAGGAAATTTTACCTGATTTAAAACGAAATAAAAACTACTTAGCGAAACATCATTATAAATTGTATGCAAAGGAAAAAGAAGTTGATCCAACATCAATTAATTGGTCAAAATACAGTTCTTTTCCATTTCAAGTAGTACAGCAACCTGGGAAATGGAACAGTTTAGGATTAGTGAAATTTGAGTTCAATAATTCGCATAGTGTTTATGTTCACGACACACCATCACGAGGTTTGTTCAATAATTCATTTAGAAGTTATTCTCACGGGTGTATGCGCTGTCAATACCCGCAAGAATTAGCAAAAACTATTTTAAAATACGACAGCATCGGCAGAAAAGAGCCATTAACAAGTGCAGTTTTTGATAGCATTATGAAATTAGAACGCAACTATCCGATTCCACTAAAAAATTCAGTTCCGATTTTTATCGAATATCAAAGCGTTGTTGCCTATCGCGATCGAATGGTTTTCTATCTTGATTTGTATAACCGAGAGAAAGAGTTGGTGGGAAAATTAAAAGGTAACAGTGAAAAGAGAAAAGTTAAGAGTTAAAACTGAATTTCGTCGAGGCAACTGATAGTTATTGAATGAAAAGTTGAAAGTTACGGAATAAAGCACATCTTTATATTTATCAGTTGAGTCTAATTGAAAATTGAAGATTAACTTTGTAAAAAAAAACAAAATGATTATTTCTCCTTCAGTTCTTTCGTGTGATTTTGGTAATATTCAACGCGATACGGAAATGTTGCATCAATCGGAAGCGGATTGGTTACACATCGATGTAATGGACGGCGTTTTCGTTCCAAATATTTCGTTTGGATTTCCAGTTTTAGAAGCAATTCGTAAGCATTCCGACAAAGTAATGGACGTTCATTTGATGATTCAAAATCCTGATAAATACGTTTTAGACTTCAAAAAATCAGGTGCTGATATCTTGACTGTTCATTATGAAGCTTGCACGCATTTACACCGAACGATTGGCGCAATTAAAGAAGCAGGCATGAAAGCTGGCGTTGCATTGAACCCGCACACACCTGTTCATTTGCTGGAAGAAGTAATTCAAGATTTGGATTTAGTGTTGATTATGTCTGTTAACCCTGGTTTTGGTGGACAAAAATTTATTCAAGCTTCAATTACGAAGGTTGAGAAATTAGCGAAATTGATAAAAGATAAAAACGCTCACGCAATCATAGAGATTGATGGGGGTGTAAATTTAGAAACAGGAAAATTATTGGCGGAAGCAGGCGCCCAAGCATTGGTGGCTGGAAGTTTTGTTTTTAATTCTACCGACCCACAAGCGGCGATTTCAGCTTTGAAAAAATTGTAATCAGTAACAAAACACATTCGTTTGCGTTAGTAAGACTATGAAAATATTTGGTATCACTTTTTTGGTATTTTTAAATTGTTTCTCTTTCTTTTCTCAAAAAGATTTAAATGAAAAAGAAGCAGAATTAAATGTCAAATTATTAGCACTTCGAAGCGCAAAAACGGATGAAGAAATCGATGACTTGAATGCAAATTTTAGAAAAGCAATGGAAGCTTTTTTGAAAAACGAAGATGCTTTCAATCATAAATTCACACAGCTTAAAACAGTCGCAATTATAGATAGCCCAGACGGGAAAATTAGAATTGTTAATTGGAACTTGGAATATACAGATTTGACCTATCGCTATTGTGCTTTTGTGATGCGAAAAGACGAAAACAAAGATAAAATCATCACAACAGAATTAGTGGATAATATTGATGCTTACGAACCTAAACCAGAAGGAGTTATCGACTCAAAAAATTGGTATGGTGCGCTTTATTACAAAATGATTCCTTTTGAGCGCAATAATAAAATGGAATATGTACTCTTAGGTTGGGATGGAGGAACTCCCGGAAGTAATTTCAAATTAATCGACGTACTTTCTTTCACAGGCAATAATTTAAAATTTGGAAGTCCTGTTTTTAAAGTAAAAAAATCAACTTTGAAACGCGTTATTTTTGAATATTCCGACAAATCAAATATGACAGTTAAATTTGAGGAAAAATATGGTCGCATTGTTTTCGATCATTTGTCGCCTGAATCGCCAAGTCTAGCAGGAGTTTATTCCTATTATGTTCCTGATATGTCTTATGATTCTTATAATTATTCTGAAGGGACTTGGGTACTAAACGAAGATGTTATTGCAGTAAATCCAGAAGAAGATAAAAACAAAAAATACTTTTATGCTTTAAATGATAAAACAGGTAAACCAGAAAAAGTACCTTTGAAAAAAGAGTGGATTGACCCAACTGATATTAACAAAGCGGAGGATATCAAGCATGTTGCTCGCACTCCAGAAAGTGAGGCAGCATTTGCAGCTTCGATGATGGAAGAACCTGTTATTGAAAAAGTAAAGCGCAAACATAGAGATAGAAGAGAACCTGAAAACATGTCAGTTACAACAGGGAAATACAAATCAAAAAGAACTAAAAAAATAGATTAATGCAATTAGGTGTAGTAAATAAATTAAAAATCAATCGATTTACTCCTCCTGGAGCATTTTTGGAAGATACAGATGGTAATGAGGTATTGTTGCCTAATAAATATGTGGAAGAGCATTTTGAACTTGATGATGAAGTAGACGTTTTTGTTTTCAAAGATTCAGAAAATAGAATTGTATCATCAACGGAAATTCCTCTTTTGTACTTAGGTGATTTTCGCTATTTGACTGTGATTCACGTCAATCCGTATGGTGCTTTTGTTGATTGGGGTTTGGACAAAGATTTATTGGTTCCTTTTAGCGAGCAATTACACAGATTAGAGCAAGAAGAAAAGTATCTTTTTTCACTTCAATATGACAATGCAACGGATCGTTTGTACGGAACAATGCGCGTTAAAAAACTCCTAGAACCTTGCGCTGAGGATTTGAACGGTCAAGAAGTTGATATTATGATTTGTGAGGAAAATGCACTTGGGATAAGCGTTATCGTGAACAATCGCTACGATGGGCTGATTTTCAGAAACAATATTTCAAAAGTATTACCAAGAGGTTCCTTTGCGAAAGCCTATGTGCGTTTGGTTCGAGAAGATGGCAAACTCGATATTCAATTTGAACCATTAACGTTCGAGAAATTTGACCAAGCAAGTTCTTTTTTATTAGAAGAATTGCAAGCCAACGATGGTTATTTACCATTAAATGATCACTCAGGCCCAGACGACATTCGCGAACAATTAGGAATGAGTAAGAAACTCTTCAAACAAGCTGTTGGAAAATTATACAAGCAACAAAAAATAACGATTGAAGAAAAGGGAATCCGAATTAAAAGTTGAAAGTGAAGAGTTAAAAGTGAAGAGTTAAGAGTTGAGAGTTGTTTTACTACTTAAACTGTTAGTAATCTGGATTTAAAAATTCATATCTCCCTTCGAAAGAGATTTTACAATTCATTTCTTCGAACCACGATTTTAATTAAAAATTAAAAATCAAACATTAATAATTAAAAAGTTACCTTCCGTCTCCGTCCAATAAATTCCCAAGTCCACCAAGAATACTTCCTTCCTCTTTGCGTGGTCCTGTTCCATATTGTAAGATTCTAGATGCTAAACGAGAAATTGGTAATGTCTGTAACCAAACTTCTCCAGGTCCTTTTAAAGTTGCGAAGAAAACTCCTTCTCCTCCGAAAAGTGTATTTTTTATACCTCCAACAAATTGAATATCGTAATCTATTTCTTGCGTATAAGCCACAATACAACCTGTGTCAACTCTTAAAACTTCGCCTGGTTTCAAAACTCTTTTCATAATATGCCCACCAGCATGACAAAAAGCCATTCCATCACCTTCTAATTTTTGCATGATAAAACCTTCACCACCAAAAAGTCCAGTTCCTAATTTACGTTGAAATTCAATTCCTACAGCTACGCCTTTCGCAGCACATAAAAAAGAATCTTTTTGACAAATTAACTTTCCGCCATATTGAAGTAAATCGATAGCAATAATTTTTCCTGGATAAGGAGATGCAAACGCAACTCTTGCTTTTCCAATTCCGGTATGCGTAAATGCAGTCATGAATAAGCTTTCACCAGTAAGTAAGCGTTTTCCAGCGCTCCAGATTTTACTCATAAATCCCTGCTGTTGCTGTGAACCATCACCAAAAATTGTTTCCATTTGGATACCATCGTCCATGTACATAAAAGCACCGGCTTCAGCAATAGCAGTTTCGTTTGGATCTAATTCAATTTCAACCATTTGCATTTCTTCACCATGGATGAAATAGTCTATTTCGTGGTTCGTTCTCATTGTCTAATTTTTGGGAATTCAAATTTATAATAAAAGGAATTCATCGAAAGAAATTTTAAACTAATAATCGTTAAAATATTATAAGCGAAATAATATGGATTAATCAGATTTAATGACCAACAAATGAAGCTGTATAGTTTCAAATGTCGTCAATTATTATTGTAGCTATTTCATTAAAATTCTTTCTGGGTAAAATCCACGATTATAAACTCTTTTGATTTTTATCGAAATAAGCATTTAATTAAAACAGATTTGTAGCGTATCAAATAAATGACTTGAACTAAATTTGACTTTTTTCGGTTAAATCGAGTATTTTACATTATTCAACCAAATCAATTGTACTTCCGTCGTTTCTTGAAGTCGTTCAGCTAATTTGAAATAGCGCTCTGATAACGAGGATAAGAAATCTTGTGCTTTATTTCCTTCGCTACTTAGTCCTTTCAGCTTATCTATTCCCCAGAATTTCACCAAGTGATCAATGATGTTCGCATAGTCATGACTAGTATAAACACCAATTTTTTGTGTAATTGATGCATAATTTACATATTGCTTTTTGTCGGTACCAAAATCCATTAAAGATGCTGGCATAACTATTTTCTTTTTCATCATTTTAACAAATGCCGCAAGTCCACCGTTTGGATCGGATTCAAACACTTTGCTCATAAAAAACTTATATGCTTTTTCGTGCATAGCTTCTTCACCAGCGATAGTGCTACATATTTTCCCAAGAAGTTTGTCCCCAGACTTTAAGGCTATTTTTCCCGTATTTACATGTGATATTTTCGTGGCGCGTTCTTGAAAAGAAGTATAAATTAATCCATTGTATGG